>JAPOPM010000280.1 GCA_026712905.1 Deltaproteobacteria bacterium | reverse complement strand
TTTCGCCCAGCGGCTCCGGCGGGAAGTCGGCGAGTCGCTGGTGGGAGCGTGCGTGCGCCGCGACCCGGCGCTCCAGCGCTCCCCCGCCTTCATCCGTTGGGCCGCGGCCAGGACGCAGTGAGGGAGGAGGCCATGCACTGGCAAATCATGCACTATCCGGCGGGCCGTGCCCCGTCGCGCCAGTACGCCGTGCGGGCGCGCAGCCGCGAGGCGGCCAGGCGCAAGCTGGCTGCCGCAATCAACGTCCCCCTGTGGACCGTCAGGTAGCCCTGAAGGAGGAACCCATCATGGACTTGAACCGCGATGCCATGCTGGTGGGCCTGCGCATCAGCGCCTGGTCCGGCCGGCTCTACGACCGGGAGGCTAGCGACCACGTCGCCGCCCACCACGATGCCAGCACGACCGTGGGCCGGTACAACAAGCGGCTGCTTCCGAAAGCTGCGCTGGCCCCACTGAACGCCACCATGAACGAGGCCAGGACCCGTCATTACTCGAACTCGCTTCCGTGGGACGACAAGGGTTCCCGGCTTCTCACCGTCGCCAACTACGAACACTACAACCAGCTCATGGAGGGACTCCGGGAGCGGCTGGTGCGCGAGCGGGCACGGTTCATCGAGGACTACGACGACTACGTCGAGCAGGCCAGGATCGATCTGGGCAAGCTCTTCCGGATCGGGGAGTATCCGTCGAAGGAGGATCTCCGGGACAGGTTCTCCATCCGCTACCGCATCACGCCGGTGCCGGACGCGGACCACTTCATCGCTAGGCTCGCCTCGGACGACACCGAGCGGGTGAAGCGAGACATAGAGCACCACATCGAGGAGCAGCTCCATGACGCCGTGGGCGACCTCTACCGGAGGTTGGCCGAAGCGGTCGAGCGGGTCTCGGAGCGCCTGACCGAGGACGACAACGGCAAGCCCCTGGTGTTCCGGGACACCATGATCTCCAACATCCGGGATCTCGTGGAGGTCGTCCCCCGGCTCAACATCTTCGGCGACCACAGGCTGGCTAGCCTCTGCGAGCAGGTGAAGGAGAGGATCGCCAGCGTGGAACCGGACTCGCTCCGTCCGTCCGGGACCTTGGGCCCCGCGGTCCGGGCGCAGGTGAAGCGCGACGCCGACGCGCTCCTGGAACAGTTCGCGGGCTACTTCACGCCGCCGGTCCAGGAGGTGGCGTGATGGCCGACAACGCGCACGACGAGTCCGCACTCAGGGTGAGCGACTGCGTGACCGAACTTCTGCGGAAGCAGCCCTTCTTCGGGAGCCTTGTCCTGAGACTCCCGCTCCGCGCCGATCTCACGCGCCGGACGCTTGCGAGCGACGGACGGGAGATCCGCTACTCGCCCGATTGGGTAGCGGAGACCGACGCGCACCTGATCGAGACCGCCATGGCGCGGGTGGTGATGGCGTGCGCCTTGAAACATCACACGCGCCGGGGTGAACGGGACCCGGAACGGTGGCAGACGGCCTCGCAGCTCGTCACACACGCGCTCTTGCGGGATGCCGGCTTCACGCTCCCGCCCGACGCCGAAGCCTGGGAGGATCTGAGCGTGGAGCAGGCGTACGACCGGTTGCCAGAGCACGGGGAGGGCGATTCCGGTGACGAAGGGAACGCGTCCCAGGATGCCGACAACGCGAGCGCCGCGGCGGGCGGCCAGCCGCCTCCCGGCACCAACGGCGATGAGTCCGGCGATCCGTCGGCCCCCACCGGTGGTGGCGAAGGCGAGGAAGGGAGCCCCCAGCAGCAGGACGACGCATCCGATGCCCCGCCGAGTCACGATCCTTCCGGCACAGGCGAGGTCATGGACGCCGACTCCCGCTCAGGCGAAGGCTCCGATCCCTCCAAGACGCCGGTGGACACCGCCGCCGAGGAGCAGGCCTGGGACGAGGCCATGCACCAGGCCCTGAGCATCGCCAGGGCCGAGGGCAAGACGCCCGGAGGCGTCGAGGAGACGGTCCGCAATGCCCATGCGAGCACGCTCGACTGGCGCACGCTCCTGCGACGCTACATGACCGACGCCGCCAAGCGCGACTACAGTTGGAGCGCACCCAATCGCCGCTTCATCGACTCGGGCCTCTACCTGCCCTCGATCTGCTCCGAGGGTATCGACACGATCGCGGTCATCATCGACACCTCGGGTTCCGTTCCGGGCCAGACCCTGGCCGAGTTCTGGGCGGAACTGCGTGAAGTCGTTGACGAAATCCGCCCCGAGAGGGTTTTCGTGCTCCAGGTCGACGCCGCGTTGCAGGACGCGGCCGAGTACGGGCCCGACGATTTCCCCGAAGAGATCGCCCTCAAGGGCCGGGGTGGCACCGACTTCCGCCCGGGCTTCGAATGGCTCGACCAACGGGGGATACAGCCAAACGTGTGCCTCTACTTCACGGACATGGAGTGCTCGAGCTACCCCGAGACCGAGCCAGACATCGGTGTTCTCTGGGTCAATTGGGGAGTTCCCCCGTCAGACCGGAACCGCCAGCCCTGGGGCGAGCGCATCGACATCACAGCCTGATACGGCCACACGGTTTCCCTCAGATCCTGTTGCCGCGTTGAAACATTGCAGGAAGGACCTAGCGCTAGGAGCACGATCCACACGGGCGCTGACCAAACCGCTTGTCTCGAATGCCCAGGCCTTTATCGCCGTCCTCGGCCAAGTGGGGCTCCGCTGTTGCCGGCTTCGCGCCTGCACTCCTCATTACCCTCAGAAATCGACCAACCAACGACGTCGGCACTGCTTGACAAGAAGCTCAGTTGTAACTATCATACTGTAGTTACAGAGTGGACCTGATCGTTGCACTGGACATGGGACGAAGACAAGAGCCAAGCCAACAGGCGAAAGCACGGGCTCGGCTTCGACACTGCCAAGCTAGTGTTCGAAGATCCTTTGGCAGCCCACCGGCCGGATCCGAATACAGACGAGGAACGCTGGCACACCATCGGCATGGTAGGCAACGTGGTCGTGATCGTGGCACACACTTGGCCCAGGGCGGAGCCTGGGACCGGCATCGAAGTGGGTCGCATCATCAGCGCCCGGAAAGCGACCGCCCACGAAAGGGGAGCCTATGAAGAAGGCGACTTCTAGAGCACCTGAAAAGGAGCAGAAGGCGGAGATCAAAGCACTTGCGAACCTTCCGGATGAGAAGATCGATACAACCGACATACCCGAGATTCTCGACTGGTCCGGCGCTAGACGCGGCATGCTCTACCGGCCGGTGAAACAACAGATCACCCTGAGATTGGATGCCGACGTGTTGGCATGGTTCAGGGCAAACGCCCCAGGAGGACGCGGGTACCAGACCGAGATCAACCGCGTGCTTCGGGAGCATGCTCAGCGAGCGGTGAACTACTCATAGGCGCTCGTTTCCATCTCTCGAGCATGCTCCTTAGGCTACCGGTACTGGCCATCTGGCCACGCTGCTTGAATTCATTCGTCCTGACCTGCTGTCGAAAGAAGAACGGCTAGGAATGACCTTATCCGACGTGTCTGCGGATCTAAGCACACCCGAAGGGATCGTATCCGCCACTGTTGCTGGAACCTTGCTCAACGCGATTGCGGCAGCACCCTATGTTGAGGAAGAGTCGTTGGCGGATGAACTCGCCAAGCTCCACAACACGGGTGTTATCGACATCTTGAAAATCTACCGATGCGATGAGTTGGATACCGTATCTGGCCCAACCTTCTTCCGGGCTCAAGGAGTATTCTGCAAGATCTTGCCACAAGTAGAGTGCCCCGTCGAAGATGCTACGGCGACGTGTAAAGCTCTTTTCGACAAAGCCAATGGAGACCACGCCGCGGCGCTGGTTTACAAAGCCCTTCGCAACTGGTTCAAGTTGGACGACCAGCGCCTTGTTAAAGGTTTGGCTTGGATTCGCCGCGACATGACCATCGAGACCGGAATCACCCACCATGTCCTGGTCGCCGGTGCGACCCGTGACTCCAGCAAGTTCGTAGGAGAAGCGCTTGATCTGTCGCGTCAATCACAGTCCCATGTTCGGCTCGACGCCCTTCACGCCCTTGGCCAAATGGAGCTCCCGGAAGACGACGAAACTCTCGCACTTATAATCCAACGCTTCAACGACTCGCTTGAGTCACCGAGTTCTGATCGTGAAGCGGCCGTTGCGATCGGAGCCGCACTGCGCCTGGTCGAACGGTTACGCGATGAGTGCGTGTGTTTGGTGGAGCCGCTCTTGGTAACGGCCTCTCGTATTCCAGCGCCAGAAGTGCGCTACGCAATCGCATCTGGCCTCCAGACTGGCTGGCGCCGCTATACGACTAAAATGACTGATGTCAGCTTTGAAGCTCTCCAGAACACGAAGAAAGACGAGAGCGCCACACTCCGAGCAATCGATGCGACCCTCGGACAGTGGGACCTTGGCGGGGATCAGGAGCGTGTGATCAGCGTGCTCAAAGGCCTGATGAGTGCCGATGAAGACGCTGTTGATCTCGGTGCGCTACCCTATTTCCAGCACAGGATCAGCGAACAACCCGGCCACGTATTGGGATGGTACGTGGTCTCCTTGCTCTTGACCGGCGATCATCGACTCTGCACCCTTGCCGAAAGGCTACTGCCGTATAGCGACGTGCCCAACGGCCTCGAGGTTGATCTCACACCGTTTGCCCTCGATACTGCATGGATTCTGTTCCTCGCCCGAAAGACGCTCGGTTACCTCTTCCTTAGGCAGGAAGCGGCAACAGCCGTGCTTCTCTCCTGCCTCAGAGCCGTTCCTGACAACGGCCGCGCCGAACTGGAACAACTGATATCGTACCATCTGCTAGTCAACTATCCGAGCGCAATCACGCAGATGGAAACGGCGATCATAGAGAGCGATGCAGCACAAGTATCCGTGAGTCGGTTGGTAAAAGTAACCGAACAATATTTCCGGGATCTTGAACGATTGGGAACTTGCGAGGCGTTTCGGCCTAGCGAAAGGGCCCGTCAATTGCAGGGATTCCGACAAGCTGATTTGTCGCGTCGTATCCAGAAACAAGCGATGGAACAATCAATAATGTCGCAACTGGTTCACCGGTCAACGCTGCTCTATGGTACAGGAATGATCTTCCATGCCTATGCCGGAGATGGAAGCAACCCTCGCCGACAGGAGACGTCTATGGCGAGCTTTGAGCACCAGGTTGAGATTCCGCGCCTTGAATTGATCGATCCAGTCGGACTCAGATTTGCCTTATTCCGCTTCCGGCTAGAGCCCCGGCCACAATGAAACTCATCTTTGTCGAATACTTGGCCTCCTTGAAAGAACGGGGAGAACTCGACGTCATCATGCCAGATCTCCTCAGTGAGCTCGGCTTGTCTGTGATATCCCGACCCGCGACAGGAACGAAGCAATACGGCGTTGACGTCGCCGCAGTTGGCAGTGATGGTGACGGCAACCGGAAGGTCTTTCTGCTCTCAATCAAGCCCGGAGACCTCAGGCGCTCAGGCTGGGATGTTGGGCCACAATCCCTTCGGACCTCGCTCAATCAAATCCTCGACGTTTACGTTCCTAATCAGATCCCAAAGCGGTACAGCAACCTTCCGGTGGTTGTTGTCTTGTGCATTGGCGGTGAGCTACACGAGGATGTGAGGACCGATGTCGAGGGTTTTATCCGCCAAAACACGCGTGACCGTATCTCTTTCGATGTTTGGAATGGCGATCGCCTTGCCGATCTGCTGCTGTCGGGTATCCTGCGCGAGAATGCTCTTCCTGAAAACTCGCGATCTGATCTCCGAAAATCGATCGCGTTGGCCGATGAACCCGACGCCAGTTTCGGACACTTTAGTCGTTTTGTCACCGCGATCGTCGATCAGTGCAAGGCGACTCGCCCGGCTCGTCTCACGGCAATCCGCCGGATATACCTCGGCCTGTGGACCCTGTACGTCTGGTCGCGCACCGCCGACAACACCGAAGCCGCCTACCTGTCGAGTGAGCGCGCCGTCTTGATGGCATGGCACTTGGTCAAGAACCACATCATCGGCAAGTCAAAGCCGGCACGGCAATTGATACAATCGATGGAGAGACTCATTTCACTGCACGGCCTGATTGCAGACGACTACATCTCGCGTTACGTTGAGCCCAGAGCCAGGATACTGCACGGATTGTCTTCAGCCGTGCCCAGCCATGCATCGCTCGACGTAAACCTGAGGCTCTTCGAACTAGTTGGACGCATAGGTATGCGAGGACATTGGCTCTTGCACATTGCAGATCGACTCGGCCAACAAGGTAACGCCGATCAACAAGAAGCCGTCAGAAACGCTCTCCAGTCCCAAGCCCAGCTCCTGGCGGATATGATCGGGAACAACCCGATTCTACGGTCGCCGATCAAGGATAGCCAAGCGACCGACATCAATATCGCGTGCCTCTTCCTCGACAGGGTGGGGTACGGTGATGTGATCCGACAATGGATTGGGCAGATCGCGCAAGCAACGGCCTTCGCCTTTGACTCTCATGCCCCTTATCCGTGCGTCTATGAAGAGTATGGCGATCTCATCGAACATCCCAGGGACAATGCCGAGTACCGCAATGACGCCACTGCGGGCAGCATTCTCGTCCCGACGCTTTCGGTTTGGGCGGCAGCAACGAACGACACCGAGACGCTGGGACTGCTTACGGATTTCGTCGCGGGACGTTACAAACACTCTACCCTGCAACTCTTGTATCCAGGTACCGACACGGAATCCCTCCTTTATCGTGGAAACGTGAACCATGGCTTGGCTTTCACCGACATCGCGATAAAGCGCAGTTGCAAAGACGTGCTTTCACCAATCAAAGCAGAGTGCAACGCAAGCAGAGAATTCTGGTCTTTGTCCGCTGTTACACACGGTCTCTGGCCTTTGGTCATTTTGGCCAGCCGCCATCACCGTGTTCCCGTGCCGCCACATTTCTGGCCGTTTCCCGACGAGACTACCGAGGAAAGCTACTAGACCAACCGTTCTGCCACGTTGGGAATGAGAAGCCACCGAGTCCGTCCTGAACTCACCCCTCACAGATCATATAGCCACGCGCAGTTGCCTCCCGGTATCTTGAAGGCGTTGGCTTCGACTAAGGGGTAGGACCCATGGGAGCCCGAGTCGGCGCCATGCCGTGTTACGGAAGGATCGAGCATGATTGCAAAAATTGAGCGAGTACCACTTCGCGATGTATGGCCTCATGAAGCCTACGACTTCACTCAGTGGCTGGAGGAGAACATCGATGTCTTGAGCGAAGCGATCGACCGGACCATCGTCAACGCCGAGCGGGAGAAGAAGACGGAAAGCACGTTGAGCGTCGATCTTGTCGCCGAGGACGAGGCTGGATCGTCGATCATCATCGAAAACCAGCTCGAGAAGAGTGACCACGACCACCTGGGCAAGCTGATTACCTACCTGACGGCAATGCAAGCGAGTTCCGCCGTCTGGATTGTAGCGGACCCCCGCCCAGAACATGTGGCCGCCCTGAATTGGCTCAACGAGTCCTCCAGCGCTGACTTCTACCTTCTGAAGATCGAGGCGATCCGGATCGAGAACTCCCCACCCGCCCCGCTGCTGACTCTGATTGTTGGACCCTCTGAGGAAGGAAAGTCGATCGGGCGTAACAAACAGGAACTGAGTGAACGCGATCACCTACGACACAGGTGGTGGTCCCAGATCGTGCAGCACCCGGACGCCAAACTTCATCGCCACATCACACCCGGCAAGTATTCCTGGATCGGCCTTGGTTCAGGAGTGCGCGGGATCGGCTTCAACTATGTCGTGACAAAGCAAGACGCGAGCGCCGAAGTCTACATCGATCGCGGCAAGGGCAAGAACCAAGAAAACCTTCAGGTCTTCGATCATCTTAACGCGAGGAAAGACCAGATCGAGGCTGATTTCAGTGGTTCACTCGGTTGGCAAAGGCTGGAAGGCAAGCGGGCGTGTCGAATCCGGGCAGCTGTTCCTGGAGGCTACCATGACCCTGAGGAAGCCTGGCGGGCCACTCATGACCTGATGACTGACGCCATGAACCGTCTTGTAGGCGCGATCCGCCCGCATCTTGCGTCCTTGAAGATCGAGGACACGGTCGAGGAGTTGGACGAGGGTGTAGCCGAGACCGTCGAGTGATGACCTTCGTCAGACCGGGGACATTCCGGTCCGCAAAGTACAAGACGGATGGTACTTGTAAAGGTTCGATTTGGCCGGTATAGAGCCCGCTGCTGCTGCCGCAGTCGGCAGAACAAGAAGGCACTTCCCGTTCTGGCCAATGGCTGCGGGGCCCCAACAAACTTCTAGTGTTGCTCTCCGATCCGGCAACGCCCAACACCGTCACCGGTCGTGCCCCTACGGATGCCTCTTGTCGCAGGTGTCTCGCCGATGTCGCCAACCACCGCTTCACCCACCGGATCAACACACAAAACCCATACATCGGCCGAAGTCCCACGAGCCCGGGGCGACTTCGGCCATTCGCACGGCCGTGTCCTCCCGCCGCGAATTGAGGCTCCGCCGAACTCGTTGACATAGTGCTCGAGGTTTCACGTACGCGCCCATGCCGTGGTTGGACTGTCTGACAGTTGACCAAGCCCTGCTGGTCGCGGTGCTGATCCGTTCGGAAGGTCTGGTCCTAGAACGAACTCTCTCCGGATCATCCCGCGACTGACTACTTCGGCACTGGCCCAATTGGTCGCTTGGTCGTTCATAACCGCCACTGGAGTCAAGATCGCCGCGGGTACGCCTACCTTTCGCCATACCGATACCAGCACTTCCACCGCTCGGTCATCACCAGACTGAACGAGGCGGCTCCGCCGCTGCTCGGAGAGAGCGGATTCCGGGGATCGTCTCCCGCATGGCCCAGCAGCGTCACGCGGTTGATATGCCGCATAACTTTCTCATCTTCAGATTCGGGATGGATGTGGCTGAGGCCCGGACGGACTAGCGCTGGCGAACCGGATACCTCAGCACCGACACCCCGACCTGCTCGCCGCGAGCCGGAGCGGGGTTGGGGAAGGGCGAAGCACCGCGCGATGACGGGGCCCGCGCCGGTCCCGTCGGCAAGGTGGAGGTCATGAACATGACGGGAACATTCAAAACTCGGGATGGCGACCCGCACCGCCCCGTGCGCCGGATCACCGGGCGCGCCCGCACCCTGGTGCTTGGCGGGCACGCCCTCGCCGCCGTGTACACCGCCGCCACCCTCGCGCTCGACGCGGGCGCGGAGCACATCGGCCCACTCTGGATGGCAGCCATTGTCTGGACCGGCGCTGCAAGCCTCGCGGGCGCCCTGTGGCGGGGGGTCCGTCACCATGATTGGTCCGCCTTCTACCGTTACGAGTTGCCGGAAGACGACGGCGAAATAGACGAGTGGTTGTCGCGCACAGGCCGCTATTCCTCGCTTCGCGACATGGAAGAAGAGCTGCTCAACGACGACGATCACCTTCGCTGATCCGCTGACGGCGACCGTCCCGCTGGCCGGGCTCGGGCGCTTCGGCCTCCGCCGCCGCGCCGTTCACCGCCGGAAGGTGGCGGCCGGCGGGCGCGGGGCGAGTCCCGGGGGCTCGAGGCCGGGCTCCCCCAACGCCACCGCCGAGGAGGTCGCCGCCATG
The DNA here is from genome assembly GCA_026712905.1 of Deltaproteobacteria bacterium. Lineage (NCBI taxonomy): Bacteria > Pseudomonadati > Myxococcota > Myxococcia > Deltaproteobacteria bacterium. The sequence goes on along the minus strand of JAPOPM010000280.1, from coordinate 93 downwards.
CCCGACACGAATATCACGGAAGAACACCGCCGCGCGTTCACGGCCCTGACCAGCGGCCGGTTCCACAACTTCTGCCTCGTCAGTTGCTTCGTC
>JAPOPM010000279.1 GCA_026712905.1 Deltaproteobacteria bacterium | reverse complement strand
GGACGAGGCCATGGCGCGGGAGTCGGAGGCCATCGCGTTGATGAAGGCGGGCCAGGGCGCCGAAAAGACGATCATGCGGGGCTGGATCGCGGAGACGAAGCTCCACGGGGGCCGCCTCAACGAGGGCCAGAAGGAAGCGGTCAAGTTGATCCTCTCGTCGAAAGACCGGGTGCTGGGGGTTCAGGGCTACGCCGGCACGGGCAAGACGACGATGCTGAACAGGCTCCGGACGCTCGCGGAGAGCCGGGGCTACAACGCGATGGGGCTCGCTCCATCCGCCTCCGCGGCCCGCACTCTGGAACGGGAATCGGGCATCGGGTCGGAGACAGTCCAGAAGTTCCTCGCTCGGCATGAAGGGATCATCGAGGGCCGGGGCACGACAAGGGGGCTTCGCAACCTGCGGGCCTCGTTCTCGAAGACCGTGCTCGTGGTGGACGAGTCCTCGCTCGCGTCCAGTGAGCAAATGCGGGGACTGCTCCGGGTCGCGACCACGCTCCGGGTACCGCGCATGGTGCTGGTGGGAGACGAGAAGCAACTCGGGGCGGTGGAGGCAGGGAAGCCGTTCGAGCAACTCGGGCGGGCTGGAATGCAGACCGCGGTAATGGACGAGATCCTTCGGCAGCGCGACAGGGAGCTCAAGGAGGCGGTTCGTGCGGGCCTCGCGGGCGAGGTCAGGACCGCTTTCGACAAACTCGGGGACCGGATCGCACAGGTTGAGAGGGAGGAAATCGGCAAGGAAGCGGCGGAGCGCTGGCTCTCGCTGTCTCCCGAAAAGCGTGCCGCAACCGGGGTGATAGCGCCGACAAGGGCACTTCGGGACGAGATCAACGAGACGATCCGGGCGCAACTGATCGCGGAAGGAGCGGTCTCCGGACCCGCGAGGCAGGGCGAGAAGCTGGTCTCACGAGGGTTGACGCGCGCCGAGATGGCCCGTGCGTCGAACTATTCGGCGGGAGACACGGTGATCTTCAACCGCCCGTACAAGACACTCGGGGTGGAGAAAGGCGACGAGCGCGAGGTGGAGAGGGTCGACTACGAGCGCAACACGGTCTGGCTTGGCGACGGAAACGGCAACTTGGTGGACTGGCAGCCCTACATGCTGGCGGGCGCCAAGGGCGGAGTGGAGGTCTACCGGAGCGAGGAAATGGAGCTTCGGGCGGGCGACAAGGTGCGCTGGACGCGGAACGATCCGGGCTCGGAACTCGCCAACGGCGAGATGGCGATGGTGGAATCGGTCGGAAAGGACGGCGTCGGCTTCCGTCTCGAGGACGGATCAGCGGCGAAACTTACCGAACATGACCCCCAACTCCGCCACCTCGACCGCGCTTTTGCCTCCACGGTGCATGCCTTCCAGGGCAGGACAGTGGACCAGATCGTGGCCGCCATGCCCACGGGGAACCCGGACCTGACCAACCAGAGGGCCTTCTACGTAGCGATCAGCCGGGCCCGGGACGGTGCCGAGCTGGTCACCGACGATGCCTGGAAGCTCTCGGATCAACTGGAGAGAGCCACGGGCGAGCGGGTTGCGGCGCTCGACGGGGCGGCGATGGAGGCCGCGCACGAGACGGCGTTCGGCCTCGAATCGACGCTCGAACGCGACGGCGATCAGGCGGCGCGCGCAATTGACGGGACGGATCACGCCCTCGAAGAGGAGCAAGTTATCGATCCCGAGCGCGAGCACGAGTCTGGACCACGCCTCGAAACCGAAGGCGAACTCGACCGTTCAGACGAGTCGGAACATGATCGCATACAGGAAGAGGTTCTCGAACAGCCGCAGGTGAGCCTCGATTTCGATCTCGAGATGTAGAAACCCCGCCTCCTTCCGGCCGATCCCGAGGCCGCCGCCGCAGAGATCCCGGGGCGCAAGGAACCCGGTATGCCTCCGCGCCGCCACCGGGACGGGCTAGGGCATTCCAGTCTGCCCCCTCCCGCCACTCCCGGCCCTTCGGTGTCATTCCCGTGCGCAGCCTGTGGTTCGTGCGCCTCGTGTAACACACGGGGTAACGCGCCTTGGTGCTAGCTGATCTCCTGCACGTAATACGCCGCAAACTCCATACTGTCGCGCGTGACGGTGCTGAAGCGGCCGTGTTCAATGCCGGGCGCGGACATGGCAGCGACCGGGTATCGTCTGCACGGACTCGGCCCGCCGGGGCTGTCGTGGAAAAACCGCCCCCGGTCAGTCCGCAGGCGCGATCACCTGAACTGGTGTTGGGAGACAAGCTGGAGGACTCTCGCCAGGAGATGGTCGTGCGTCGGACTTTCGAGTCCGCCAGGTGCTCGAGATCGCGGGTATGTGTTCGCACCCACATGCGACCGGTACACGGCAGCGTCGCAAACCGGTATCGCCTTTTCCAGGGTACTTCCGGGGGGTGAGGGGCTCGACCTGCGCAATGGAGCGCACGCGGACGCAGACAGGGCGCAACAGGCAGCATGCTGCGTCGGGTGTGAGAAGAATAACGGCTCCGCCGTAGAGACGCAGCCGCAAGGCGGGACATCGGCGAGGGGAGACAAAAGACGCGCAATATCAGCGGGTTAGCCCGAGCGGCGCTTGAGCGGGAGAGGGAGGTCAGAGCATACAGGGGTCGAAGCCGTGGATCGCGGGCGGTCTCCGGGCATCTGCAGCCGTGTCGTCGCGAGCGCAGGTCTGGCAACGAAGATTCCCTAGGGAACCGGGGCGATTCCCTAGGGAACCAGGTGCGACGCTCTGGAGAACCGGGGCGGTTCTCTGGAGCATCACGGCATATGACGACGTGCCGTACATACTTGTTTTGTCGGGAGTTTTTCCGCACTATGCCGTGTTACGGGAGCACTACAATCGGGTTACAGCCGCTTACAATCTACTGACGGCAACCCGGACCGGGCCATGGCCGGCGGCGGCGAAGCGGACGCAAGGCGTTCGGGGCAATATGGCCGCCGGGCATCATGAGCACACGGGGATTTGCGGCCGCGGCCGGCGCCAGGGCGGCACCGTCCACAACCTCGACAAGCCCGCTGCCCGCCTTGCCGCGGCTCAAGCCCGAGAGAGCCGTGTCCTGCTTCCTTAGGCCCGGAACACGACCATCGTGGAACTCGACAGACACCGGGCGCCGCTTGAGCGTCGGGTTCGGCTGCGCACTTGCAGGAACACTTCCGGGACCGTCGTGCGGCTTCCTGCCGGCGCCAGGAAGCGGGAGCGAACAAAGCGCTGCCCGGCAGGGCGACACGCCGTACGACACTCACTCGACCGTTGCTGTCGGCGGTGGTGTCAAATGTGCCGGACATTCCAGATGTCGCCGGTGAACAGAGTGGTGCGGCCATGCCGCGACGGCATGCCCGGCACGCTCCTTCGGAGTCGAGGCGCAGGATGTCTTCGGGGACGACACAGGCGTCGCCGAAACGTAGCGACGCCTGGTTGGCGGAAGCGACGGCGGTCACCGGCGCGTCCGCGTTCAAGCGTTCGGACATGATGGCCAGAGAAATTGCAGCCGCTGCACACGCGGGACGACCCGGCGGAGTTTCGCGGGGCCGTGCGTCTCACCTTGCCGTCCTGTGCGCTGCCGCTGTGGACGTGGACCTGACCGACCGGAAGGGAGCATGGGCTCGGGAAGAGATGGAGCGGGGCATGGCGGAGCACTGGATGGGATGCAGAGGGGAGCCGCGAACCGGGCAAACTCGCCGTGACGGGACTGGCGTGAAGCGCCATTGCAGTGATAGGGAGAAACGCGAGGATTCACCGTCGCCGTTCATCAGGAAGGAATGCCGTTAAGGAGAGATGGAGCCATGAAGAAATCCGATCTCGCGGCCCAGGTTGCCCGCCGCGCCCCGCTGACGAAGGCCCAGGCGAAGAGCGCGGTCAACGCGGTATTCGAGGTCATCCTGGACGCTCTTGCGAACGGGGAGACGGTGTCGGTCACCGGGTTCGGCAGGTTCTCGACGAAGAGCCCGCCGGCGCGGACGGGACGGAATCCGCAGACGGGAGAGAGCGTCGCCATCGCGGCGTCGAAGACTCCGTCGCTCAAGGCGGGGAAGACGCTTCGGGATAGGTTGCGTTAGTGTCCAGGTGCTACGGCCCTGGGCGGGAGCGGCTGTCCTTATTCAGAAGGCAACGTAGAGTTTCCATCGCAGGTGGCCACTGCCAGGATGGTTCGCGGCCACCGGCCCACCGCGGCGGTCAGCCACGGTTCGCGTGGGACACCCGTAGGTAGTCAGCCGGCCGCGGGGAATCTTCAGAATCACCTGCGCCACGTCCAGCTCCCAGTCCGAGAGTTGTCCCGGTATGCGTTTCAGTTCTTTCGGGGCTGTCTTCATGATGTCTTCCCCGGACATCGGTTCACCTGAGTATGGTGTATGTGCGAATCAGCTTGCTTGTGGCCGGCACCCTGCTCCGTTTCGAGGACATGCCCAGCGTTTCCTTGACCACTTTGCCGATACGCGGGTTCACCCACCGCCGCGGCATCAATGCAAGGAGGTCGTCGTACTCCTCCCGCCGGTGCCGTTCTATCTC
>JAPOPM010000278.1 GCA_026712905.1 Deltaproteobacteria bacterium | reverse complement strand
GCATGACAGCGCACGCGGAGGCGGCGATACGGCTGTTGCTGCTCACGGGGTTGAGGAGGAACGAGGTAACGGAGCTACGCTGGCGCGACCTGGAACATGGCTCGCGAGAGACCCAGCTTGGGGGCTCACAAACCAGAGCGCGCGTGGCGCCGCTCTCGCCGGAAGCGGCCCGGGTGCTCGCCGGCATCCCGCGCGTGGATGGGAACCCGCACGTGATTCCGGGGAAGAAGCCGGGCACGTACCTGCACAACCTGAACGACGCCTGGGACCGTATCCGCAAGCGCGCGGAGCTGGAGGACGTGCGGCTTCACGACTGCCGCCACTCGTTCGCGTCCAGGGCGCTGGCGCTCGGCGAAGGGCTGACCATGATCGGAAAGCTTCTCGGGCACACGAAGGTGGAGACCACCGCACGGTACGCGCATCTGGCGCGGGAGTCGGTGCGCGACTCCGCCATCCGCGTATCCGACAGCATCGCCGCCGACATCTTCAAGGGATACCCGGTCGGCGGGCGGGGACGAAGTCCCGGGCAGGACGGCGACCTGACGCCCTGACCGGGCGTAAACCTCTCAAGAGTCATCTTACCGTTGCGGCTCAGACCTTCGAAGTGGCCGCCGCCGAGTGCGCATGGAGCGCCACCTTCGCCTTGAAGTCTCCGCTGAACCGTCGTCGTGTGCTCATCGCGTATCCCTCCCTCAGTCGGTCGAATACACCTTAGCAACCTGTCCGATTTTCCGGGACCACCTCAGTCTTTGGTGGTCATGGTGTTCTCCGGAAAGGTTGGTTGTCGGTAAACATGAAACTAACCCTTCGAAGAGCGGTGCCGCCACCGCCGGGGCCCTGCAACTTGCCATTTCGCGCCGAAGGTGGTACTGAAGGATAAAAGGAGACGTCATAAATGTCAGAAGAACCCCTTCAGGCTGGTTTCTACGTTGTCCACTATCAAGGTGTCCAGGGCTCGAACCATTTAGCTCTCTACATAGGAAACGGGGTCATTGCTGGAATCGACGTCGGAGGTATTCAGTACTATGGCCAGTACCAAGAGGGAGCTGGGCGAATCAAGGCAAATTTCACCCTCACTGCACCGATAAGTGGTGGACAGCTTGTAACCGGCACAATACTGCAGCCTCAGCAAAAACTCGAAGCCTCGGCCGACTTACCCCGGGACCTTACCAGCGGGGCACATAGTATCGTTATTGGGAACGGCCGCGTTACGGTTGCGTTTGAAAAGCTCTACGATCTTCCCTGACCACTCGCACGAAGGGGGAGCGGCTTTCGCATCTCCCCTTTTTTTGTCAATCCTTCAGGGCCTTCTCAAGCTCGTCAACCTTCGCGTAGAGGATGCGGATCAGGGCATCCTTTTCCTGACAGCCCGCGCAATCGCAAGCATTCTCGTGCGTGCAACTGCAGTCTGGCATGGTGAGCGGGCGCTCTTCCGGGAACTAATGGAACACACAGACTTGGGTGAGTACAATTGAAGTGAGGTGCTCATTTGACCGCCGTCCCGCTAAACCTTCACTGCCCGCGACGCGGGTTTCGCGGCCACCGTGATCTCCTGGCCGGTGAAGGGCGAGATCATCTTGCGCGCCTTTGTCGCGGGCTTGCTCACGACCTTGATCTTGAGCAGGCCCAGGAAGCGTGAACGTTCCCACCGCGCGTCTCTTGACGTGACGCTCGAGCTGGTCGAGCACCGAGGCCACGTCCTTCCTCTGGAGCTCGGTCGATTCGGACAGGACGTTCAGAAGCTGTGTCTTGGTCATGGCCTCTGAGCGCCGCGTTCCTGCGGAAATCGTTTCCGAGGTTGACCAACGGACGATCGAAAAGCGAATCGTTGCGGAGGTGGTGGACGTAAACGACATACGGGAAGAGAAGGTCTCCTTCTTCTTCCTTCACGACCAGAATCTGGTTGCTGCGGATATCGGCCGGCTGTTTGTTGGTCCGCCCTACGTCTCTCCGAATCCTCTTTGCCAAGACCCGCTTGAGATACTCATCTGGTGTCGATACACCCTTCGCTTTCACCCATTCATGTTCCAGTTCCTTTCCGAATGTCTCCGACCCTCTGCATAGAGGCAGTCGAAGAAACCTAGCAGCCCGCTATCGGCTCGGCCGCCTCAGATTCCTTTTCGTCTTCGGCTGTGGCGGCAACGCCAGGAGACGCCGGGCAAGTTCCTCCTGGGTCATGTTCGCCGGAGGGGGGTGGTATGACAGGTGCTCGTGACATAGGCAATCCTCCCTGCTACCGTGATATGAAACTCTACCAGAGGGGGTTCCAATGCCTCAATACGAGATCCACAGCCCAGCAGGAAGCGGCAAGGAGATCAGCGGTTTCCAGAGGCTGGTTCTATCGGCCATTAGAATCCGGTACGAAACTCCCTTTGAGGAAGACACTGTGTTCTTCGAGGTTGAAGACCGGACAACCGAATGGCCACCCTCAGCCCGCTCGGGAACCTTCCTGACCCTTGAGGGGCGGTGGAACCACAGAACCCTTCCGAAGGAAAACCGCATACCGGGCAAGATCGACCTGTTTTTCAATATGGAAGACCTCACCTCGGAATTCCGTGACGTGCTTGTGCAGATCGCTACCGACTCGGCTCATGGAAAGAAGCCGCCTCCAACTCGAATCGTACTCAGAAAAGTGTCCTGATCGAGGGCAGCCCTCCACTACGTGGACGGGGCATATATAGTAAACGATATAACTCCCGAAATTAGGAAGTGCAGCGAAAGATCGCGAAGCTGACGTGAAACCACTCGCCCAGCAAGGTTGAGGAGGAACAACTATGCGACTCTGGATAATTGACGCCGGATATCTGTTCAATGCCTGCCGAACAGTCGAACAAGGATACCGATTAGACTACCTGAAGCTCCGCAAAAAGCTGGAGGAGTCTGGGCCGATCTGGCGGGCCTACTATCTCAACTCCACGCCGAATCCGCCCACAGACGCTCAAGATGCGTTTCACACATGGCTTCGTTCGGCTCCACCCCGCGGGCCACAACTCATCACTAAGCTACATGAGTTGAAGACAATCCGAGCAAACCGTGCTCATTGCAATGAATGTAGTACTCAGGTCGAACTGACTTGCCCCCACGGAACGCAGCACGATCTGGCGAATCAGCAACAGAAGGGCGTGGATGTTGGTATTGCAACTCTAGCATTAATACACCGAGATCGCTACCAAACGCTATTGCTGTCCTCCGGTGATAGCGATCTGTTGGATGCGGTCGAATTCTTGTCGGAGAACGGCAAGCGGATCGAATTGGCGGTTTTCTACGACGGCGTCGCCACTGAGCTTCAGTCACGAGCCGACGATGTACATTGGCTCAACGAGTTTGCAGACGAGATACACCGATGACTTAGGGGCACTAACAATGACATCCGGCTGCTTCGATCCCCGTCCGTGTAGCAGAATCCGCGTCGGCTCAGAACCCGGTCGCCGGAGGCGGTACAGGTCAGTCAGCCTGCACGCACCGGTCGGGGAACGTCCTCAGAGGCACGTGTGCACCACAGGAGCCATTTGGCCTACCCTTCTCGTGCAGCGCTTTCCATTCCGGATCGTGATGCCCCAACCCTGCAGCCTGCCGAGGGTGTACGAGCGGCAGCAGCTTTAGAACACGACCATTCTCATTGCGGTAGGGACGCCGGTTACCCAGCGCCCCCCGCGCAGATCCCCGCATGCCCGCTAAGGCACGAGGCTCCTCCCCTGGGTTGCGCCCATGACAGCGCTGACGGCAAATCGTTGGTCTGGCCACGGGTGTCGGATTTTCAGCTTGGGCCAGTAGGCCGTGGTGAGTCGCGAGACGAGGCCCCATTGGGAACGGGTCCTCTGCGACCTGTGGCGCAGTATCGTTT
>JAPOPM010000277.1 GCA_026712905.1 Deltaproteobacteria bacterium | reverse complement strand
TTCGAGTTCATCGAGGTGTTCTACAATCGGCAACGTCGCCACTCGACCCTCGGCTACCAGACACCAGCAGGCTTTGAGCGGATGGCACGGGCAGCTTACTTAACCAACCTGTCCACCAAACCCGGGCAAGTCCATACCTGGATATCCAGCTTCTGGGCGGCATCGGTATGTAGATAGATCTATGTGGATTTCATGCTGGGATGACCCAACCAGATCGAGACCTTGCGGGGAGCTGCTGTGGACAGCAGGGTGTGCATCGCGCAAATATGGCGTCTATCTCTGGAGCGCTTGACTCGGAGCTTGCACACGAATCGTTTTTCGCATATATTTCTTGCAGTTTACTAAGTGCAAGATAACAAGGGGGGCCCGATGACAGATCAGATCATCGGTACACGGCTCAAGGCGTTGAGACAGAAGCGCGCGCTCTCTCAGGACGAGATGGCGCGCTTGTTCGGATTCAAGGATCGGCAAACTGTGTCGGCAATAGAGACTGGCGTACGCCGTGTGACTGCAGCGGAACTGTTGCTCGCCGTGGAGCGGCTGCGTGTGCCGCTCGATTATTTTACGGATCCCTTTCGGCTGGAAGGGGAGGCGCTGTTCTCCTGGCGACAGAGGGGAGTCACACGGTCGGAACTCGGCGAGTATGAGCGGACGGCTGGCCGCTGGATTGGTGCGTACCGCGTTCTGGCTGCGCAGGTCGGTCGACGGGCGCCGTTGATGCGACAGACCCTTGGGCTGACCAAGCTGTCGAGGTTCGAGGAAGCGCTGGATGCTGGCGAACGGTTTGTTGCCGAGTTCAAACTCGGTGTTGTGCCGGCGCAACGTCTTGCGACGGTGATGCAAGACAATTTCGAGATACTCGTACTTATGGTGGACGCTTACCGAGGTATTTCCGGAGCGGCGTGCCGCCTGCCTGAGTTCGACGCGGTGCTGGTCGCACGAGGGGAAGTGGCAGGGCGCCGCAACTTCGACCTTGCGCATGAGCTGTTTCACATCCTCACCTGGGAAGCGATGCCGCCCGAGCACACGGAAGAAGCCAGCGATTTCGGCGGCAATCGGGTGGAACAACTGGCCAACAACTTCGCGGCCGCCGTGTTGATGCCGAAGGCGGCGCTTGACTCCTTTGGCGATTGGGGGCGTTTGGAAATGGGTGACTTGATCGCTCGACTGAACGCTACGGCAGATGAGTTGGGCGTGACCTCGTCGGCCCTCAGATGGCGTTTGGTCGCCCTCCGGGAGCTGACCAAGGCGCAGGCGCGAGCAATTCCGGACGCCGCCTTGCGGAACAATGGCCGCGAGGACTCCTCGGAGCCTCCGCCTTTGTTCTCGCGGCCGTTCGTGGAGGTGTTGGCGAAGGCCATTGACCAGGGTCATGTTTCGGTTCGGCGTGCGGCGGCGCTGGTCGGGCTCGCGATCGAGGATCTGGAGAAGCTGTTTGCGGCTCATGGCGTCGATCAGGCGATTGGTCTGTGAGCAGAAGGGTCGACCATGAGACGGCGCTTCTCGTGGACACGAACACGATCATCGAGTCGCATCGGACGGGCTCCTGGCAGGCGCTGGCCGGTGGCTATCGGGTGGAAACCGTTGAACTTTGCGTGACGGAGACGCAGACGGGCTTCCAGCGGCGACGGCCGGAGCAGTCCATTGTCGCCAGCGAGTTACGGGTTTCGCTGTCGGCCGTGCATCCTGTTGGCGACGGCGAACGCGTCAAACTGTTGGTTCAGATACAGGGCATCGCGTTGGACGAGGGTGAGGAGGCGCTCTGGGCGCACGCGCTGGGGCGGGATGACGGATGGTTTCTGTGTGGTCCCGACAAAGCTAGTCTGCGCTGCGGAGTGAGTCTCGGGTTCCGGGAAAGGCTCGTGTCTCTCGAAGAGTTGCTCGCCGAGGTCGGCCATCGACCGAGGATTCCCCTCAAACCTCACTACACGAAGAAGTGGCTGGAGGGGAAGCTCGCGGAGTTTGTCTTGAATGAGTGGGCGGGGCAGCGTTGATAGCGCGAGGGCGCGTGGGGAAGTGTCAAAATGGACTGGAATCGCCAGCGAGGGTTAGCGTGGCGAGTGGAGCGTTTGCGGTTCTGTGGCGTCGAGCGGATGGAGTCCAGGCATGCTGAAAGGAGGAATTCGTGGGTGATCTGCTGAATGCGTTGCGTAAATTCGATGCGCTGAGGGATGGCGAGGCGGGAGGAGATCTCGTCGATCAGCGTTCCTTGGAGTCGATTGCACCGACTTACGCTAAGGACTCTGTGATCGAAGGTCTAGGGGAGGAACTCAGGGCGGGTTTGAAGGAGAGAGGGATAGCGCGTCTATACCAACACCAATCGGACGCGATAGTGCACGCGCTCGAGGGCGCGCATGTCGTACTTCAAGCCCCGACCGCCAGCGGCAAGACGCTCGCGTTTCAGATCCCCATGCTTGAATCGTTGCGTCAGCCGGGTGCGCATGCCCTCATGCTCTATCCCACGAAGGCGCTTGCACTGGACCAGCGCGAACAGCTTAGCCGGCTGACGAGTGTGATGCCGGGAGGCGAGATCGACTCCTGGTGGTACGACGGAGACACGGATGCCGAGCACAGAACGTTGTTGCGGAAGAACCCGCCACGGATCCTCATCACGAATCCAGACATGCTGCACAACAGCTTCCTAGGCCACGCGGAGCAGTGGTCCAAGTTCCTTGCGGGATTGAAATGGGTGATTGTCGACGAGATGCACGAGTATCGCGGATATTTCGGTTCGAACGTCGCCATGATCCTCAGGCGCTTCTCCTACCACTTGGCTTCCCTCGGGGTTCGACCTCAATTCTTCATGAGTTCGGCGACCTGCGCCAACGCAAGGGAGCATGCGGAAAATCTGACGGGCCTGAAGTTCGTGGAGGTGAACGCAAGTGGCGGAATGCGACCCCAGCGGGAGTTTGTGTTTGTAAGGCCCAACATACCCGCCTTCCAGTACTGGGATATCCTGCAGGTACGGACTGTAATGGCGGGCCTGGCGTGTCTGGCAGAGGGCAAGTCGGTGCTGGCCTTCTGTCCGACCCGGAAGTTCGCGGAGGCCTGCTATCCCATCGCGATGCGCGAGCTCCAAAAGCACACCGACGCGGGCGAACCGCTGGTGGACCCCTCCGCGGTGCGGGTGTTCCGAGCCGGTTTGGCAGTCGAGGAGCGGCACGCGGTGCAGGAGGGACTGAAGCGCGGTGAAGTGAAGCTCGTCTTCACGACCAACGCACTGGAGATGGGAATCGACATCGGTGGCCTCGACGGAATCATTATGGCTGGCTTTCCAGACAGCATGATGTCAGCTTGGCAGCGTATCGGTCGAGCAGGTCGCACGTGGGACGCGGAAGCATTCGTGCTGTACTTCGCGCGCAACAACCCGCTTGATCAATTTTACGCCGCCAATTTGAAGGGGTTCCTTACGAAGCCGCTCGACAATCTGGTTGTCAACGCGGAGAACGAGGATCTTGTCGAGAAGCACCTCGGCTCGCTGCTGTTTGAAACGCCCGTCTTGACCGACGATGCCCCCATTCTTGGGTCGGCGATGAAGCGCGAGGCACGAGCCAAGGTCGACTCGGGCGTAACCGCGGTCAAGTCCGGCAGGTGGAGGCCACACCCGAGCTTAAACATCAGGGGAGGCGGCGCCGGCATGTTCGTCCTCAAGGAGGGCAACCGGGAGATCGGTACGCTTTCCGCGCACCAGCAGTTCCGCGAAGCATACCAGCGAGCTATCTACATGCATGGAGGGCGTAGTTACCGCGTGAAGGAGGTGGCGTTGAAGGGCGGCGGCGGCGAGATTGTGCTAGAGTCAGCCGACCCTTGGCTACGGACGCACGCGTCGACATTCACGTTTGTGTCGGAACAGGACATTTTCGCCGGACGGCGATGGGTTGGGGAGGGAACGGAGGTGAATGCGTTCTACGGCAAGGTGCTGATCACCGAATCGCTCAACTCGGTGCAGGAACTGAACGAACGAACAGGAGATGTTCTGGATCAGTGGACGCCGCAGAGCAATTCCGCGCAGTTCAAGAACGCGCATGCATTCTGGGTGCAAGAGCAACGACCAACAGACGTGTCAGCAGCCGCCATCAACGCATTCCAGCAGTTGCTTCGGGTGGGTGCGTTGTTTTCGGTGCCGCTCGACGCACACGATATATTCTCCCACGCGGTTCCGAAGGAACAGAAGGCCTACGTCGTGGAGAGCTATCCAGGTGGCATAGGCATTGCCAAGAAGGTCCTTGAGAGTTGGCGGGAGGTTCTGGGAGTAGGCGTGAAGATAGCGTTGGCCTGTGCATGCGGAGCTGGATGCCCGAACTGTATCGTTCCTCCCCGGTCAACCGACGACATGGACAAAGTGGGCGCCGTGGAATTTGCGGAGGCGCTGTTGCGCGCGACGCGCGACGAGGCGAGCGGCGTGTTCCGTGGCGGCCTTTGGATGCCGGTCGCAACGGTGTAGCGGGGGTTGGAAGTTCGTGCTGGATATCCTTGCTGTGAGCGGGTACGCCGGTTCTTTGGATTGTGGCACACGGCTGGGTCTACGACAAACGAGGGTATAAAGATGGAGAAATCGTCCAGGTGTGTCTCTGGAGCATGAAGGCGTGGTGAGGCGAAGAGGCGTCGGAATCTTGCGACAGAGCCGCGCTGGGACGCGCACAAACTGGAATGAATCCGCTTACAGTATGCTTACGCCAAGGATCGAGCCGTTTAGCAATCCATAGTTCACGATCCCTATAAACAACAAATATATCAAATAGTTATGAGTGACTCCCGAGGTCGATACATGGTCGGCGTGGACGTCGGCGGCACCAGTGCATCCATCGTAAGGGAGTAGACGGATGAAGATGATCCGCATCCTGATCTCGACAGTTCTCGCTATTATGCTTGAACCGGCGGCCTGATCGGAAACTTGGATGCATCTCACGGTAGCTCCGGAACTCACGCCAAGCAAAGCTTGCGCGAAGTACTCTGACGACAGGGCCGACTACGACTATGACCGCGGCAAGCTGCTCGATCACGTCCGCCGCACGACCGATGGAGGGCTATACTCGCCCTATACAATACAGGCCGGACGTTCCCGGAAGAGCGCAACGTCCAGGTCGACACCTCGTAGCTTGCAAACAGGCACACTACTCGGCCCTATGCCTCAAGGAGAACACTGATAGAAGGAAAGAGTTCGCGTCGGACTCTGTTAACCGCACGGTCGCCGGAAGGGGTCTCAACCAAGCCAAACGTCACTGCGATGCGTCGACTGAACCGCCCCGGGTTTACCGGAGACTCTATTCTTTGAGAGGATGGAGTGATGAACAAGTCGACAAGGTACTCCCCGGAGGTTCGGGAGAGAGCGGTACGAATGGTGTTCGAGCATCAGGCGGGACACGGTTCGCAGTGGGCGGCGATGGTTTCGGTGGCGTCGAAGCTTGGCTGGCGGAGACGTTGCGCAAGTGGGTGCGCCGTGCGGAGGGCGAAGTGGGTCTTCGGCCGGGGCTCAAGAGCGAAGCGGGTGAGCGGCTCAAGGCGCTGGAGTGGGAGAACCGAGAGCTTCGTCGGGCGAACGAGATATTGCGCAAGGCGGCGGCTTTTTTCGCCCAGGCGGAGCTCGACCGCCGCGGGATGTAAGGGTGTCGTTCATCGACGCACACCGCGAGTTGTACGGGGTCGAGCCGATCTGCGCAGAGTTGCCGATCGCCCCTTCGACGTACTACGGGTCCAAGGCCCGAGAGGCCGGTGGTACTCCCCCGCCGGCCCGAGGGCGACGTGACGCGGTGCTGCGGGCGGAGATCAAGCGGGTGTGGAAGGAGAACTTCGGGGTGTACGGGGTGCGCATGGTGTGGCGTGAGCTCAACCGGGAGGGCCTCACGGTAGCCCGATGCACGGTGGCGCGGTTGATGGGAGTGCTGGGACTTGGTGGCGTGGTCCGGGGTCGGAGGTCGAAGACGACGATGGGAGCGAACGAGCTCACACGGCCTGCGGACCGAGTGAACCGGGTGTTCGAGGCCAGCCGGCCGAATGCGTTGTGGGTGGCGGACTTGCCCTATGTGGCGACGTGGCGTGGCTTTGTCTACGTCGCCTTTGTCATCGATGCCTATGCGCGGCGTATCGTAGGCTGGCGGGTCTCGAACTCCTTGCATACTGAGCTTGCCCTGGACGCCCTCGAGCACGTGCTCTATGACCGCGCGGTGGGCAATGAGGGAGCTCTGGTGCATCATAGCGATAGGGGCCAATACCTGTCGATTCGCTACACGGAACGTCTGGCTGAGGCCGGGATCGAGCCCTCGATGGGCAGCGTCGGGGATTCCTACGACAATGCCCTGGCCGAGTCCATCATCGGCTTGTACAAGACCGAGGTGATTCGTCAGCGCGGTCCTTGGCGCCACCTCGAAGCGGTCGAGTTCGCCACCCTCGAATGGGTCGACTGGTTCAACCACCGCCGACTCCTGGAGGGGATCGGCTATGTACCGCCGGCAGAACTCGAAGAGACGTACTATCAGCAGTGCCAAGAGTCGGCCATGGTGGCTTGACTCAAACAAATCCGTCTCCGGTAAACCCGGGGCGGTTCAGACATGGATGCCACGTGTCAATCGCTGCTGGTTCGCCGGACCACGAAGCATACCCGTTCGTTGCCGACGCGGACTGTAATGGCAAGTTGTGCTAGCAAGCGAGCCGGTGCCATGGTTTGACGATGCCGGTGCCGGGCCCCGCACTGCCCCCGTCCTATGGGACACCGACCTCCAGGCTGGTGCTAGCGTGCGGTCGTCGTGGGGCTTGGCGGGTTCGGACGCTGCGCCAGTACAAGGAAGGGAGCTTCCCCCGATCGCTATGCTTTCCGGTGCTTGGGTAGTCGAGACCATAAGAAATTCATGAGGAGCTCCGAATGCCAAGCCTGATCCCCTATCGCGAATTCGCACCCCAATACTCGACCGTGAAGTACAGCCCGAAGGACGCATTGTCATTCTGCCTCGCAAGCCGCCTCGCCTACGAGAAGCTCAAGAACGGGCGCATCGACAAGAAGAAAATTAACCAAGAGGCACTTCACTGGGGATTTGAGGAGATTGAGGCCTTCGAAGTCGTACGCGGTGGAGACATCGACACGCAGGGATTCCTTGCGGTCGGCAAACAACGGATGCTGGCTGCTTTTCGCGGTACCGAGTCGCTTCCCGACTGGCTGACGAACCTCCAGACGGTAAGGAATCCGGGTCCGTGGGAGAACACCAAGGTGCACGAGGGATTTCAAGACGCTTTCCACGCAGCTGCCTTGAGAATCGGGGAGATTATCGGTCGAACCCGGAGTCAACATGAGGTATGGCTGACCGGTCACAGCTTGGGCGGTGCACTCGCAGTCCTACTGGCTGCCACGCTGCTTGAAAACGGCCTGGCGGTGACAGGGCTGTACACGTTCGGGGCCCCGCGTGTCGGTGACTTGGATTTTGCAACACGTCTAGACAAGGAGCTTGAGGACGGGGCTCACTGGCGGGTAGTAAACGAAGGCGATGTCGTTCCGCATTTGCCGCCAGAATGGGGTTTCTCTCACGCAGGCCACCGGAAGCTCCTTTTAAGGTCGGGGAAAGTGAGCGCCTCGCAGAGCTCGTGGCAGCGGTTCAAGAAGGACATCTGGGGGTGGATTGGCACGGCTATTGGTAAGTTGAGTATCGCCGATCCCCATCGTCTTGACTCCAAGACGGGATACCTTCAACGTTTGGCTGCGCGTGTCTGATGGGTGATGCTCATAACGGCCGGTTCGTCGGTCCATGATGGTTGCCAGGTACAGGAAGCCGCGCCGTACCGGGGTGTGGGTGAGATATGTGGCCCAGACGTGATTGGGCCGCCCGAGAGGGAGTCCTTTGAGCAGGTAGCGGTACACGCACCCGGTGACGCAGAACATCGATCAACCGATCGTGCTCCTCACGGGTGTTGAGAACCGTGAGGCGCCGATGGCGAGAGTGCCCGGGAAACTTGATCAGAACTTCGCGGCGGTGCTTGACCTCCCCAATGTGCTATGGCCGAGAGTTCTGCGGTCGCTCCGACCGTCACCCCTACGAGCTGTTCCTCCAGCTCAAGGACATCGAGCACCGCACTAACCAAGTCCGCAGACCCTAGTCCAACGGCTTCGTCGAGCGCCTGCACAGGACCCTGCTGGACGAACACTTCTGCGTCTTGGGTCGCACCAAGTGTTACGAAAGCATCCAGGACATGCAGAGCGACCTCTGCGCCTATCTGGTTACCTACAAACACGAAGCGACCCCATCACGGCCGCGGCGTGAACGGCAGGACGTCTACTGACGTCTTCGGGCCGCTGCCTACCGAAACCAAGAAGTCAAAAGAGGACAAAATGGAAAGAGCCGCCAGACAGCGGCCCGCTCCCGGTCTGGCGTATTCCTATTGGACAGATAGGGTATTCACCTGAAGTTTATTTTGCGCGTCTTCAGAGCCTGGAGGAGACCTGTACGTCTGGCGTCTTCCTGGTAAGCCCGGCCGAAGCGGGCAATGGCCCTCTTGAACGACTCTTGCACAACCTTCTTGTCTCCGCCGGCCCTGGTATAACCGGCGGTGTTCCTTGCATGCTGTTCTCGTTCGGCACCGTCTTTTTTCCCAGATTGTTTATTCGTCAAGCCAGCGGTATCGAGCACAAAATTCGGTCCGACACGTAACAGGCGCGATCGACCCGCCGCCTCCCACTTGCTACGTTTTGGGGGGTCGTAGGTGACGCTGATACGCTCCGGCTCCTTATCGGTCGAAATGTCATAGGACCCGGAACCGTTAGTAGTATCTGAACCGAGTATGTTGCCACTTCGCGCGTCTTTGATTTGTACCGTAACGCCCTTTATTTTTGTTCCGGTGCGGAACTCCACTGCGGTTCCGGAAAAGGTGGTACCGCAGATGGCATTCGCTGCTTGGCCTGCAGTTAGGAGCGTCACAATTGCCGTTGCATACAGAGCGTTCATCTTGAATACCTCACTTTCTCTGGTGCTAAGCGTATATCATAAACGTCCAGTTTGGTCCAGAACGCGTCAGCCGGCAGATTCCTTTGGCCGGTTTCGTTCGATGGCACCCCACAGACGCGTATGAGCATCGTTGCCGGATGCGGGCCGATCGACATGTTGGTGCGCTTCAAGCGGTCGGTCAAATCGAGGTATCCCTCGAATGCATGGTTGCCCGGGATGTCCGGGTTTGTTAATGGGCTGTGAACTTTCGGCTCCCAACGACCAGCACTCCTCAATAGATAGCTGAATGCGATCTTTTCGGTTCGACCTATCGGCACACTTAGTTCAAACAACGCAACCTGCGACGCGCTATTCGCGGTTTCGATTTTGCAGAAACGACGGTGCTCCTCGATCTCCGATTCCGAAAAATGTTGATTGAAAACACGTCGGGCTAAACCTTTAAACTTTTGTGAAATTCTCGCGATTCTTGCGGCCACACAGCGATCAGTATGTAGTCTACATGCGACTTCCTCCGACAGGGCGTGCGGGCCCCCGTTGATCCATGAATAGAAGACCAATGAACCCCCAACGGCGACAGCGACTGCGCAACAGGCTGCTCGGCAGCCGACATGGTTGATCTTTAAGGCCAGTCCACCCGCGCCGAGAGTTCCGATAATGATCAACAAGAAGGTTAGGGCCGTTGATTCGTCGGAAAACTCGGCCACGACGGCATACAAACCGCCGATGGCTGCAAGAAACTCGACCATAGTGGTGACGGTGTTCACAAACGTGGTCCGAAGAACTGGGGTGAAGCTCGCCCGGCATTGGGGGGATGGCCGCTGGTTGCGTCCGAGTCGAACTGAATTGCGCGGCGACGACGCGGAACTCATGTGCGACGTGCCGACCGAGTCGGGCAACGTCCCACGGGCCCCCAATGCGCCGATCTGGGTAAGACGGGGGTTAGTGTATCGCTCGTCCGCGGAAACGTCAACAACCGTGTGGACCCGATGAGGTATGAGAGGTTCTGTGAAGGCACTGCAACGGGTAGTCCGGCGGGTTAGGTCGATATCAGGGCGGAGCGGAAGCTGCGGCGGGTGACTGGACAACGATTGAGAGGCTGTAGCGGGCCTACCGGATGCTGCAACGGACGCGACCGCGAGAGTTGGAGTAAACCGCCCGGGGTTTACCGGAGACTCTATTCATTGAGAGGATGGGGTCATGAACAAGTCAACGCCGCTCTGCTGGAGATCAAGCGCCGATGTCGATGCGCTCACCCAGGGTGAGGTGGTCCCGGTTTGTAGGACAGGATGGCGGCGGAGTTAAGGTGTATTCCAGACGTTCGATCATGCCGCCAGAGTCCTGTTTGCTAAGTCGGCGACGGGGGCGGTAGGGGCTCTTCCATATCGGCTGCAATGCTCTCCGCTACCCTCGCAGCCGACGTCTTCACCGACTCTCGCGCAAGGTGGGCGTAGCGGGCCGTGGTCTGTACCTTCCGGTGGCCAAGGAGCTTTCCGATCATCGTCAGGCTCTCCCCAAGCGCCAGCGCCCTCGAAGCGAAGGAGTGGCGCAGGTCATGGATCCGCACGCCTTCGAGCCCGGCCCGGGCCCGAACCACAAGCCACCGGCTGTTCAGGCTGCTCAAGCGCCTCCCGGGCCGGGGTCCGGCAATCACCCACGGGTTGTCCGGCACCCGGGGCAGGGTGGCCAGCACCTTCCGCGCCGCCGGCGACAGCGCCACCGACCGTGCCCCGGTCTTGGCGTCCCGCAGCCTCAACTCCCCCGCATCAAGGTCCACATCGTCCCACCGGAGCGTCAGGATCTCGTTGCGCCTGCATCCGGTCAGCATCAACAGACGGAACGCCGCGACAGCACTCGGCGAAACTTTGCCCTCGGATTCCAGCTCGCTCAGCACGCTTCCCAGTCGGCGGAACTCCTGTTCCGACAGAAACCGCTCGCAGCTCCGGTCCTTGTACTTCTTCACAAACCGGCACGGGTTTCCTCCCTCCGGCGCCACGCCCCATGCCTCCGCCATGTGGAAGAGCCGGGAGAGCGTCTCCACCACACGGTTCGCCATGGAGGGCGTCTTGTGGAGCCGGTAGTGCAGAGCCGCCACCTGATCGCGACCGATCCCTGCCAGCGGCACGGAGCCGAACGCCGGCAGCAGCACCTTGTCGAGGGCATAGCGGTACCCGTTGGCTGTCGCCGGCTTGCAGCGCACGGCCACATGCTCCCTCATGTAGCGCTCCGCCACCTCCGCCAGCGTGGGTCCCGCGGCCGATGGCGATACGACGCCGTTTCGGCCCGGCTCCTCCCCGGCCTTGATGCTTGCGATCACCACCGCTGCCTTGCGCCGCGCCTGCTCCGCCGACACGAGCCCGTGCCGCCCGATGGTAACCCGCCTCGACTTCCCCCCAGCCCGTGTCTGCACCAGGTAGACCTTTGATCCCGATGGATAGACCCTCACCCCAAAGCCCGAAAGCTCCCGATCCCAGAACACCGCCTCCCGTTCTTCTGTAGGGAGTCCTTCGACCGTACGCTTGGAGATCGTTCCGCTGTTCAACCTCGCCATTGCCCGTTTTCCTTTCACAGCCCTACTCCGGCAGAATGTCCGCTCCGATGCTCTCCGCCACCGTGGCTGTCGATGCTCGCACCGAGTCCCGTGTCAGATGAGCGTAGCGGGCCGTGGTCTGCACCTTCCGGTGTCCCAACAGCTCCCCGATCATTGACAGGCTCTCCCCGAGCGCCAGTGCCCTCGAAGCGAAGGAGTGCCGCAGGTCATGAAGGCGCACGCCGTCGAGACCGGCCCGCTCGCGCACGCGGTTCCAGGAGTCGTTGATGTTGTGCTGGCGGTCGCCCTTCTTCCTCCCCGGAAACACCCGTGATTTGCCCGGAACCCGTGAGAGGCTCGCCAGCACCCTCGCCGCCGTCGGCGGCAGCGGCACGACCCGCGCTCCGGTCTTGCTGTCCGCCAACCGCATCTCTCCGGCCTGGAAGTCCAGATCCTCCCACCGGAGTCCTAGAACCTCGTTCCGCCGGCACCCGGTCAGCACCAGCAACCGGATCGCCGCGGCCGCATGGGTTGACGCCAACCGCTCGGCTGGAGCCGCGTCCAACGCCCGACCGAGCCGGTAGAGTTCCTCGGCGGTCAGGAATCGCTCGTGGTGCTTCTCCACCTTGTAGCGGCGCACGAACCGGCAGGGATTCCTGCCTGACGGCCGCCATCCCCACGCATCGGCCAGTTTGAACATCTTGACAAGGATTTCCACGGCCCGGTTCGCCACCGTGGGCATGTCCCTCAGCCCGTACTGAAACGCCATGATGTGCTTGCGCTCGACCTCTGAAACCAGAAGCTTTCCCAGCGCCGGCACGATGTGCTTGCGGAGCATGAGACCGTAGTGGGACACGGTCAAGGGCTTGCAGTGCATGGCCACGTACTCGCGCTGGTAGCGTTCGGCCAAGTCAGCAACCGTCGGGGCGGCGGAAGGTTCCGCCAAGGGTGCAGACTCGCCGGCCTTGATGCGGGCGATGATCCGGGTGGCTTCCTTGCGGGCCTGGTCGGCGAAAAGCTCGCCGTGGCGGCCCACGGTGACGCGCTTGGAGCGGCCGAAGACGCGGGTCTGCACGACGTAGACCTTCGCGCCCGAAGGGTAGACCCGGATGCCGAATCCGGGAAGGTCACGGTCCCAGAAAACGGTGTCCTTGTCATCGACCGAGAGACGGTCGATAATGCGTTTCGAGAGGCTAAGGTACTCGGGTTTGGACACCAACGTCCTGGTCGCCGCCTTCACAACCCGCGGGTTCTGTTACGATATCCTGCAAGTCGTTCTTGCCCAACACCGGCTTCTCGTCGGCAAGACGGTTCTCGAAGAACTCGAACGGATTCTTGTCGACAAGCTCGGCGTACCCATGGAGGACGTGAGTCACGTGGTCGGTTTCGTGCGCGAGCATGCGGAAGTCGTCGTGCCCATCGAACCCGCGTCATGGCCCTCGACGGACCCTGCCGATCGTTGGATAGCCGCCGCCGCGCTCAGGGGAGCCGCGGATTTGCTGGTGACTGGAGACAAGGACTTCCTTGAGGCTGAAACGGTGCCCGGCCTGCGGATTGTGAGCCCGAGGGGGTTGTGGGAGTGGCTGCGAACAGAGAATGCCGATTGTTGAATGGATGATAAGTTCAAGTTGAACCGGGAGGACCGCACAGCCGTGCCTGGGAAGTTTGATGACGATATGGATGCCGCCTCCGACGCGGTACACGCACGAAGGGGCGAGCCCGCGGACTACGTCTACGTCCGCGAGCCCGCGGCCCTTGCGCGGTTGATGCGCCGCCTCCGCGCGGCGAAGTCGGTGGCGCTGGATACCGAGGCCGACAGCCTGCACAACTACGCGGAGAAGGTCTGCCTGATCCAGTTGACCGTCGGGGAAGCGCACTTCGTCGTCGACCCTCTGTCCGAGTTGGACCTGGCTGCTTTCGTCGAAGTCCTGGCGGACAAGCGGCTGATCCTGCACGGCGCCGACTACGACCTGCGGCTGCTGCGCGCCTGGATGGGCTTCAGGCCTCGCGGCGAGGTCTTCGACACGATGGTCGCCGCGCAACTGCTGGGCATTGAACAGATCGGGCTGGCCTCCCTTGTCGAGCAACTCCTGGACGTCGCGCTCGTCAAGGATTTGCAGAAATCGGACTGGTCGCGCCGGCCCCTCAGCGAAACGCAGTTGCGCTACGCGGTCAACGACACGCGCTACCTGGAAGCCCTCGCCGAGCGGTTGCACGGGGAGTTGCTCCAGTGGGAGCGGGTGGCGTGGCATCGGGAGAGTTGCCGCGCGATGGTGGAGGCCACCGGCCAGGACCGGGCTCGCGATCCGGAGGACATTTGGCGCATCAAGGGCGCGGGGCGCCTGTCACGCCGCCAACTGGCCTACCTGCGGGAGATTTGGCGTTGGCGCGACACGCTGGCGCGGCGCGTCAACCGGCCGATCTTCAAGGTGCTTCAGAATCAGAAGATACTGGAGTTGGTGGAATGGGCCGACACCCATCCGGGCGTGGCGCCGGACCAGGGTCCAAGGCTGCCGCGCGACATCGTCGGCTCGCGCCGGCGGGCGCTCGGGCATGCGCTCGACCGGGCCGCGGCCATGGCCGAGAGTGAGTGGCCGGAACTCCGGCGCGCCGCTCGCCCCGACGTTTTGCCTTTCAACGATAAGGAACTCGACGCGTTGCGCGCCGATTGCGCCCGAATCGCCACCGAACTGGGGATCGCTCCGTGGACCCTGGCACCCAAGGCCGCCCTCGAAAACATCGCCCGCACCCGCCCGCGGTCCGAGGAGGAGACCATGGCGTGCTCGGGTTTGTTGCGCTGGCAGACCGAACTCGTGCAGGGAGCCGTGCACGGCGCGCTGCACACCGCTGAACGGAAGACCGCGGCCAAGTCCCGCAGAAGGCCCAGGCGCTGAAACCGTGCACGCGGTCGGGTAGTGTGTTAGGTTGTGGCGCAATCATTCGACCTTCCACGACCACAGGAGCCCGATCATGGCAAGCGAAGCGCAACGGATACACGACGGCCTGAAACACCCGGTAATCGACGGCGACGGACACTGGATCGAGCCGATCCCGGTCTTCCTGGAATACCTGAGCGAGGCGGGCGGCCCCGGCGCCGTCGACCAGATCAAGGACCTCTGGCGCCGCAACCAGTCCTGGTACCGGTCGACCCCGCAGGAGCGCCAGCACCACCGCATGCGCCGCACTATCTGGTGGGGCGTCACCGCGGACACCCTCGACAAGGCCACGGGCCTCTTGCCGGGCCTGCTGAACGAGCGGCTGCCGGAACTGGGCATCGACTTCGCGATGATCTATCCCAGCTTCGGGCTGAGCGTGAACGGCATTCCGGACGACGATCTGCACCGCGCCGGCGTGCGTGCCTACAACATGATGACGGCCGACATGTTCGGGCCGTATCCCGAGCGGTTCTGCCCCGTGGCCATCATCCCGGCGCACAACCCGGACGAAGCCCTGGAAGAGCTGGAGTACGCGGTGGTGCAGCGCGGCTACCGCGCCATCATGCTGCGCGGCAACCAGGAGCGGAAGATTCCGGGCGCGGCCGAGGGCATCGATCCGCGCAAGGCCGCCTGGTACTGCGACAACATCGCCCTGGACAGCCCCTATGACTACGAGCCCGTGTGGCGCCGCTGCGTCGAGCTGGGCGTCGCCGTGACCCAACACTCGGGCAGCGGCCGCTGGCACGATCGCGCCTCCATCAGCAACTTCACCTTCAACCACGTGGGCCACTTCGCCGAGTCGAACCACGCCTTCGCCCGCGGCGTCTTCCTCGGCGGCCTGGTGAACCGTTACCCGAGCCTCAACTTCGGCTTCATGGAAGGCGGTATAAGCTGGGCCTGCCAGATGTGCTTCGACATGATCGAGCATTGGGAGAAGCGCCGGCGCGCCGGGTTGCAGTACCCGAGCGACACCAACGTGGAGGAATTGAAGGGGTTCATCGAGCGCTACGGCGACGAGCGGCTCAAGGCCAACGCCGATGCCCTCATGGACAACCTCGACGCGTTCCGGCCCAACTGCAGCGTCGAGGATCTATCCAAGCCCGAGTACGTGGTGGACGACTTCGAGGCCGCGGGCATCAACTCCGAGGAGGATGTCGAAGCGGTGTTCGCCACGAACTTCTTCTTCGGCTGCGAGGCCGACGACCGCGCCACCATGTGGGCGTTCGACCCGCGCATGGGCGTGCGCCTCCAGCCGATCTTCAGCTCGGACTTCACCCACTTCGACGTGCCCGACTTCAAGGAAGTGATTCCCGAGGCCCACGAGATGGTGGAGAAGGGCCACGTGAACGAGCAGGATTTCCGCGAGTTCACCTTCACCAACGCCGCGCGCCTGCACACGCGGAACAACCCCGACTTCTTCAAGGGCACGGCCGTCGAGAAGGCCGTGGCGGAGGAGCTGAAGCTTTACTGAACGAGCGGTTTCATAGTAGGTTGCTCCTCGAAAGACCACTCAACGAGGAGAGCCTGCCCATGAGTTTTGTCGCCACGGCCGTCGCCACGCACTTCAAGTTCAGTGTGACCGGCGAGACGGTGTTCTTCTTTCGCGTATGGCCCTTTCCTTCTTCCCGGGCCGGCTATGTCGTTACGTCGGACGAAGATGTCCGGACACTCGAATCCCGACTCGAAACGTACTATCGCTGGGTCGTATGGGCGCCTGCGTTGGGCGCCCCGCTCATCGCGGGGCTGCTTGTCCGAGGCGGGATTGTCGAGGACGACCTGGCGGAAGGGGTCGTGTTGGCGGTCGTTACGGCGTTGGTAGCGGGGGCGGTCGCGGGCTTGCTGTTCATGAAATTCGGAGTCGACCCGATCGTGCGCAAATACCAGACGGCTCATCCTATGATGGAGTACGTCGATACGGAGGAAGCACCGACGGGCTGGCGCCGCCTCGGCGGCGCCGCGGCTGTTCTCGGCGTGTTGGCATACGGCCTCTGGCTCTTGTCAACGGGGGACAAGATCAGCGGGTTCGTCATGCTCGCGGTTGCCGTCACCCTGTTCGTACGGGTCATGCGCGAGCAGCAGGCGAGGTCACGAAGGGGAGGCATGGGCCATCACCGCATGGACTCATGAACCAGTCCATGCCCGCCGCCTGCTCCGCGTACCCCGTCCGCTTCCGCCAACGGCCCGGCGCCCGCTACGCCTCCAACCCCAAGCTGTAGAACCGGTTGCAGTTGTCGAAGAAGACCTTCCGCTTCTGATCCTCGGAGATGTCGGTGCGCTCGCGCACCTCCTTGGTGGCGTTGGGCCAGATGGTGTCCCAGTGCGGGTAGTCGGCGGCGAACAGCCACATGTCGTCGCCGTAGCGGTCCATGCAGTAGGGCAGCATGGGGTCGTCGGGATCGAAGCTGACGTACACGCGGCCGCTCTTCACGTAGTCGCTGGGCTTGCCCTTGAGCAACGGCGCTTCCTCGCTGCGGCGCTCGTAGTGCTCGTCGATGCGGTCCAGCCAGTAGGGGAGCCAGCCGCATCCCGCCTCGAAGAAGCCCACCTTGAGCTTGGGATAGCGCTCCAGCACGCCGCAGGTGGTGATGCCCAGGAAGGCCTGCATGATCTCGAAGGCGAAGCTCACGGTATGGGCCTGGAGGAAGGACTCCCAGCGCTCCTGCCCCTCGGCGCCCCAGGAGTTGCCGTGGAAGCAGACCGGGACACCCAGGCGCTCGGCCTCGGCGTAGATGGGCCAGAACTCCTCGGCGCCCAGGTTCTTCTTGTGGCCGTGGGTGTGGAGCATCACGCCCGGGTGGTGCCACTTGGTTATGGCGCGGTTCAACTCCTCGACCGCCGCGGGCACGTCCTTCAGCGACACGGTGGCGACGCCCTTCATGCGCGGGTTCTGCTGCTGGACCTCCCCGATGTAGTCGTTCCATGCCCGCGCCAGCGCCTTCTGGAGGTCGGTCTGGGGCACGAGGCTCAGGCTTAGCGCCATGGTCGGGTACGTGACGCTGAGTTTGATGCCCTCCACGTCCATGTCCTCGACGTATCCGCTCGTACCGATGGTCTGCTTGCCCATGCGTCCGAGAAAGCGGTCCCAGGTGTCGCTGGGGAAGTACCCCTGGCGGATGCGTTGGTACACCTCGGGTACGCGGGAACGGTAGTCGTCGACGGTCTCGCGGATGTGCGAGTCGGCATCCAGAATGGGATAGTCTGCCATGTGCGTTACCTCCACGAACGGGCGTTGGTAGCCCCGTCAATACGGCAAGACGCTGCCGCGTGTCAATCCGGGGAACAGCTTGAGCGATGCGCGGTTCCTGGCCGCCGGGGCGGCCGGGGAACGGCGTAACCGGTCACCCGGCGTCGCCGTAGACCCCGTCGGTCTTGGCCGCCATGATGAAGTCGTTCCGGTGCAGGTTGCGGATCTTGTGGGTCCACCAGGTCACGCGCACGCGGCCCCATTCGGTGACGATCCTCGGGTGATGTCCTTCCTCCTCGGCGATGTCGCCCACCGTCGCCGTGAACGCCAGCGCCTGGGCGAAGTTCCTGAACTTGAAGAGCCGGTCCAGCTTGGGAATGCCGTCCTCCTCGATCATGGCCCAGTCGGGCATCTGCGGCGTGAGTTCCTGAATTTCCTGCTGCGTCACCACCGGGGCGTCCGCCCGGCACGCGACGCATTTCTCTTCGGTCAATTGGTTCATGGATTTCCTCCGGAAGTGGTACTGGGCTCGGACGTGTCACAAACGCCGGTCCCGCGCAAGCTCTTGAAGCGTCATTCCCGCGGAACAGGCTGTGTCAAACACGTGAGGCAGAGACCCCTCGAATAGTCATTCCCGCGGAAGCGGGAATCCAGGGGTGGGGAGGCAAACAGCGTCGTTTCCCGGCCCCACCACCCCTGGATTCCCGCTTCCGCGGGAATGACTATTCGGGGGCTTGGTGCCATTTCCTGTTCGAGCCGAGTTTTGACACAGCCGGTTCCGCGGGAATGACGGAATGGGATCCCGGTGCCACGGGACTCCAAGTGGAGTGTTGACACAGCCTGGGAAGCGGGAAACCGAGGCGGGGAGGGGTTGCGGGGGTTCGCGCCGTTTCCGTAGCGAGAAAGTATCCGGTAAGCAGAGTATCCCGTAAGTATATGGGGATCGGGGTGATGGCGTTACACGTGCGCTCCGCGACGGGAGGTTCCATGTCCGACGCTCGTTTCCGCGTGGTGGTGCTGGACGACTACGAGAAGTTCTCGACGACGGTTCCGGCCTTTCAGGAGGCTTCAGCCGTGGCCGATGTGAGAGTGGTGGAGCGCAAGCTCACCACGGACGAGGAGTGGGCGGCGGAGGTGGGCGACGCGCACGCGGTGGTGCTGATGCGCGAGCGCTCGCCGTTCCGGGAGCGTGAGTTCGCGCTGGCGCCGTCGCTGCGCTTCATCTCGCAGATCGGCCGCGGCATCCCGCACCTGGACGTGGCGGAGGCCACGCGCCGGGGCATTCCGGTGTCGTGCACGCCCAACGACTCGGGCGCGTCCACGGTGGAGCTGACCTTCGCGCTGCTGTTGGCACTGGCGCGGCAGATTCCTTCGGTGAGCCAGGGAATGCGCGAGGGCGGATGGCCGCCGTTGGTGGGGTTGCTGCTGGAGGGGCGGACCATGGGCGTCATCGGGTTGGGGCGCATCGGCGGCAAGGTGGCGCGCATCGCGCGCGCCTTCAGCATGGAGGTGCTGGCCACGGGCAAGACCCTGACCGACGAGCGCGCCGCGGAGGCGGGGGCGCGGCGAGTGTCCCTGGATACGCTGCTGGAAGAGTCGGACGTCGTGTCCGTGAACTGCCGGCTGAACGCCGAGACCCGCGGCCTCATCGGCCGCCGCGCGCTGGAGCGCATGAAGCCCGGCGCCCTCCTCATCAACACCGCGCGCGGGCCGATCATCTCGGAGGAAGCGCTGGTCGAATCGCTGGAGCGGGGGCATCCCGGTGGAGTGGGTCTGGACGTCTACGACGAGGAGCCGCTGCCCTCGGACCATCCCTTGCGGCGCTTCGACAACGTGATCCTGGCTTCCCACCGCGGCTACGCGGTGGACCGGATCCTGTACCAGCGCTACCAGGCGGCGTTCAGCAACGTCGTCGCGTTCACCGAGGGGAAGCCCGTGAATGTGATCAATCCGGAGGCGTAGGACCCCCCCACCACCCCGGAACGTCATTCCCGCGAAAGCTTGCCCTCGACCCCGATCGGGGGCGGGAATCCAGGCGGGGTGGGGGCGGGGAGTACGCTCGTAAGACCCCTCTCCACCCATGGATTCCCGCTTTCGCGGGAGTATCTGTGATGGAAAACAAGGGCTAAGCGGGCTCAGGGCGGAGGGTGGGTAACCACGGGGTACTGCGGCGCGCGATGGCATGGAGTAGCAATAAGAGCTTGCGCATCACGGCCACGAGG
>JAPOPM010000276.1 GCA_026712905.1 Deltaproteobacteria bacterium | reverse complement strand
TTCGTCATCTGCGTGGACGACGACGTGGACATCAGCAACGACAGTGACGTGATGCACGCCATCGCCACCCGCGTGCGCGCGGACCGCGACGTGTTCATGATCACCCACTCCAGGGGGTCGCCGCTGGACCCGGCGTCCTACGACCCGGCGGGCGGGTCGCACCTGGTCACCAAGGTGGGCGTGGACGCCACGCGCAAGTCCGAATACCCGGCCGAGATCATGGTGCCGGGCACGGACGCCATCGACCTGACCAAGTACTTCGGCGACCGCTTCAGGTAGGCCGGCGCTGAGAGCCAGGTGGCACTCGTTGCGCGCGACGGAGAACGCCGAATTCCGGCAGCACCGTCTTCTGATTTCCGGGACGCCGCCCACCTGGCCCGGCATCCGCAACGCGCCCCGTCATGCTGATCGACGCCCACGCCCACCTCGACCACTACGAAGAGCCCCGGGAAGCGCTGGCGCGCATCGAGCGCCGGCGCATCCTCACCCTAGCCAACGCCATGGACCCCGCCTCGTACC
The DNA here is from genome assembly GCA_026712905.1 of Deltaproteobacteria bacterium. Classification (NCBI taxonomy): domain Bacteria; kingdom Pseudomonadati; phylum Myxococcota; class Myxococcia; species Deltaproteobacteria bacterium. The sequence goes on along the minus strand of JAPOPM010000276.1, from coordinate 3,781 downwards.
AGCGCAATCTCGCGCTCGCGGAGGCCTGTCCTTTCGTTCTCCCCTCCTTCGGCATCCATCCGCGCCGGGCGGCGGCGCATGCCGACCGTCTCGATGAGTGGCGTCCCCTGGTGGAACAAAGCCCCTTGCTGGGCGAACTGGGGCTCGACTTCCACTGGGTGCGGGACGAGGAGACCTACCCGCGCCAAATTCAAGTGTTCGAGTTCCTGGTGCGCGCGGCCGCCGAGCAAGGCAAGATCGTCAACCTTCACACCAAGGGCGCCGAACGGCGCATCCTCGAGACCCTGCGCGCCTTCGGCGTGACCCGGGCCATCATCCACTGGTATTCCGGGCCCATGGACGTGCTCGACGAGATGATCGCCGAAGGATACTTCTTCACGGTGGGTGTGGAGGTGCTGTATTCGAGGCAGATCCAGGCGGTGGCGCGCGCCATACCGCCGCGTCAGCTCCTCTCCGAGACCGACAATCCCGGCGGCAACCGTTGGCTCGCCGGGGAGATCGCGCCGCCGGACATCATCGCCGACGTAGTCGGCGCGGTGGCGGAGCTCAAGGGACTGCCGCCGGAGAAGATGGAAGCGCTGATCCAGGCCAACTTCCTGCGGCTCGTGGGCGACGACCCCAGGCTGGACGCGGTCCGCGCGCTGCTGGAAAAACAAGCGGGAACGGGATAACGTCCGTGTATCCGCCACACGAATTGGTAGCCCACAAGGAGGAACCATGCTGTTTCTGACCAATGAGCATATCCAGGAAGTTCTCGACATGAAGACCTGCCTCAGCGCCATGGAAGACGCCTACCGCGACCTCTCGAAGAACGAGGCGGCGTACCGGCCGAGGATCGACTTCTACGTGCCGCGGGAGCCCCATTACTACCGCTGGGGCACCATGGAGGGCGCGACCCGCTCCCTCGGCTACATGGCCATCCGCATGAAGTCGGACATGCTCGTGTGGGAAAAGAACGGCGAGTTCGAGACCGAGGACAAGTATTGCATCGAGCCCGGCACCTACTGCGGGCTTATCTTCCTCCTGAGCGTGCGCAACGGCGAGCCGCTGGCGCTGATGAACGACGGCTACCTGCAGCACATGCGCGTGGGCGCCTGCGCCGGCCTCGGGGTCAAGTACCTGTCGCGCCAGAACTCCAAGGTGCTGGGCATGCTGGGCTCCGGCGGCATGGCGCGCACCTACACGCAGGCCATCCACGAGGTGCGCGACATCGAGCTGCTGCGCGTGTTCAGCCCCACCAAGGCCAACCGGGAAGCCTTCGCCGCGGAGATGCGCGAGCAGCTTGGGCTCAACGTCGAGACCTGCGACGACGCCGAGACGGCGTGCCGCGGCGCGGACATCGTGGCGCTGGCCACGGACTCGCTGGTCCAGGTGATGAAGCCCGAATGGGTGGAGCCCGGCATGCACATTACCAACGTCCGCTCCAACGAAGCCGGCCCGGAAATCCTCGCCAAGTGCGACGTCCAGGCACGCCTGGGGGCCTCCACCATGGTGCTGGACAACCCCCCGCCGGGAACCGTCCACGGCAGCGACGGGATGTTCGCCTACATCGCCGGCACCGAGGACGAGGTGAAAAAGATCCCGCCCTCGCCCATCCGCGAGATCGACAACGCCAACATCGGCACCATCCCCGACCTCATGGCCGGCACCTGGCCCGGACGCACCAGCGACGAGCAGGTGACGTTCCTCAACAACCAGGGTACCCAGGGCCTCCAGTTCGCCGCCGTGGGCGGCACCGCCTACGAGATGGCCAAGTCCAAGGGCCTGGGCCACCCGCTGCCGCGGGAGTGGTTCCTGCAGGATATCCGGGATTAGGGGACAGACACCCGGCTGCGTCGAAGTGGCGCTTGGACTTGAGATGGGAATGACTTCCGTAACGTCATTCCGGCGGAACAGGGCGCGTCAGACTCTGCCCGGACAGGAAATCGGCACCGCGCCCCGAACCGTCAGTCCCGCTTCCGCGGGACTGACGTCTTCGTAGCGTCTCTGCGCCATGCCCGAGCACGCGGACCCCCCCAGGCTACGCGCACGCATGCGCGCCGCGCTGCTGCGCTGGTACGACCTCAACCGGCGCGACCTACCCTGGCGCCGAACGCGCGACCCCTACGCCATATGGGTCTCCGAGACCATGCTGCAGCAGACCCAGGTGGCCACGGTGCTGCCCTACTATCACCGCTTCATGGAGGCGTTCCCGTCCGTGGAGGCGCTGGACCGGGCGCCGCTGGACACCGTTCGAAGCACCTGGAGCGGACTGGGCTACTACCGGCGCGCGCTGAACCTGAAACACGCGGCGGGCGTGCTGGTGAGCCGGCACCGCGGGCGGTTGCCGGACGACTACGACGCCCTGCTCAAGCTGCCCGGCGTCGGCCGCTACACCGCGGGAGCGGTCATGAGCATCGCCTTCCAGCGCCCCTACCCCGCCGTGGACGGGAACGTGCGGCGCGTCTATGCACGGCTTTTCGGTCTCACCGACCCGAAGGCCGTGGACGAAGCCGCCAGGCGAATGGTTTCCCGGTCGCGCCCCGGGGATTTCAATCAGGCGTTGATGGAACTGGGCGCCACCGTCTGCCTTCCCGGCACGCCCCTGTGCGAGCGCTGTCCCCTGGCGCACTGGTGCCGGGCACGGGCATCCGGCTCCTTCGAACTGCCGCGCAGGCGGCGTGTCGAGACCAAGGCCGTGGAGTGGTCGCTGGTGATCATCGAGTCGGAGTCGAGAATTTTGCTGCACCGCCGGCCGGACGACGGGCTGCTGGCCGGGCTGTGGGAACTTCCCGCGCCCGAGACCCTGCCGCCCGCGGTGGCCGAGGCCAGCCTCGCCGGGCCGCCCATCGCCGTCATCCGCCATGCCATCACCGACAAGCGCATCACCGCGCCGGTCTACCTGCTGCGCCGGAAAGTCCGGGTACGGGGCAAGGCATGGCGTTGGGTCGACCTGGCCCGCCTGTCTTCCTATCCTCTGTCCTCCCTCTGCACCAAGGCCCTGCGCGCCGCGCGGCCCCGACTGGGAGGCCGGCCTCAGCCCCTCCCTACCCCTGGATTCCCGCTTCCGCGGGAATGACGTTCCGTTACGTAGTTGCCTCATGAGTTTTGACACAGCCTGTTCCGCGGGAATGACGGCAAGGGCGTCGGTGCCATGTCGTGTCCGAGCGGAGGTTAGCACGGACTGGACAACGGGAATCCAGGGGGACGCAGAGCGGGCCTTCCTGGATGCGTTGACTGTCCTTAACACGCCCAATATAGTCTGCTGAAACGAGTGAGACGAGCGCCACGGGAGCACCATGGGTACGGTACACGAGATCTACATCGCGCCGGAGGGCAGCGCGCACATGCGCAGGGTGGACGAGGCCGAGGCCGTCGCCAGCATGGGGCTCAAGGGCGACCGCTACTGCGAGTCGACAGGCTATTACAGCGGCTGGGACGAGTGCCAGGTGACCCTGATCGAAGCCGAGGATCTCGAGGAAATCGCCGCCGCGGCGGGCCTCCAGGTGCTCAACGGCGAGCACCGGCGCAACATCGTCACCCGCGGCACCCGCCTGGACGACCTGGTGGGCCACGCGTTTCGCGTCGGCGAGGCGGTGTTGGCGTTCGACCGGCCGCGCCCCCCTTGCGCCTACATCCAGTCCATCACCGAACCGGGCATGACCCGGGGCCTCATGGGCAAGAGCGGCATCTGCGCGCTGGTGGTCCAGGGCGGCGTCATCCGGCCCGGCGACGAGATCGCGGTTCTCTAGTGTCCTGCGTCACAAATAGCTTGATGAAACCGCGGGTCCTTTTCGCCGTC
>JAPOPM010000275.1 GCA_026712905.1 Deltaproteobacteria bacterium | reverse complement strand
CCGGCAAGCCGAGTTCGCCAGCCTCATGTCGAGAGGCATAGCCGGGAAGTCACTCTTTGGCCGGCTGTTCGAGGAAAGATCGGAAGGTCACGTCCTCCTTACCGCCCACAACACCTTGCCGAGGATGTGTGCGTCCTGGGCGAGGCAAGAGTACGGAGCATAGTCGGGGTTGGCGGAGATCAGCCTCAGGCGGGCCGGGTCGTCGTCACCGGCGGCATCGGCACGCACGACCTCGACGCGCTTCACCACCAACCCGATGCCGTCCCAGAGCACGAAGGTTTCGCCCGTGGCCGGGAGCCGGCGCGAGACGTCCACGACGATCCGGTCGCCGTCGCTCAACTCCGGCTCCATGGAGTTGCCCCGGACCCTCAGGATGCGGAGGTTCCCGGGCTCGGCGCCGGCCTCGTGGCGGATCATGTTCTCCGGCCACTGCCAGAGGGCGGTCTCGGAGACGAACTCCTCGGCGAACGTTCCGGCTCCGGCGGAAACCTCCACGGTAACCTCCGGGATGACCGCTACCGGCGCGCCGGGAAGCTTAGCCGGCGTCCGCGGAGGCTTGCGCGTCATGGGCCGGCGTTTCGGCACCACCTCGTGGCGGAGTTCCGAGGGATCGCAGCCGAGCATTCCGGCCAGGGTCTCGCTGTCGCGATAGCCGAGCACCGCCGGGATGCCCCGGTCCACGTACTGCTGCAGGTAGGTCTTGTTGCGGCCAATGGCCAGGGATGCCGCGGCAAGGGTGAGGTCGTTTCGGCGGAGCAGGTCCTTGAGCCTTAGCCGGACCGGGTCGCGCCGGACCGCCTCCCTTTCAGTCGTGTTGTCAGGACTCATCCGTTTCCTTTCATAAGCAGCGGCCGGGGACGTCAAAAAAAACTTGCCACGTTGGAGCGCACACAAGAGCATGGCTTCGCAAGGATGCGGTTATCTGTAGGCTATACACGACTAAAACCTATTGTCAAGAGCGAATTTCTGGCCTATGTTGGGACGCATGGCAGCGCTTGACCTCCACCCCGACGCCCCTCTGGACGACCTTCTGCGCCACGCCGTCGCGGCCTGGCGGGAGCGCCACGGAGTGAGCGCCCGGCGCTTCGGCGCCGAAGCGCTGGGAGATCCCGGTTTCGTGTTCTCGCAGGGGCGCGGACGCTCGGTGCGGCTCGGGACGGCGGACCGTGTCCTGGCCTACATGGGGCATCCGCCGCTGGGTCCGGCGTTTCGGGGCGAGGTGGAGGCGTTCCTTGAGGTGACGCGCGCCAAGGCCTCGTTGCTGGGGGCGGAGGCGGCGGGCAACCGGTCGCTGGTGGGGAGGTTGCGCCGGGGAGCGTCGCCCAGGCTCAGGACGGTCGACCGGGTCCGGGCCTGGATGGCCGCCCATGCGAGCGTGGAAGAGATGGGCGCCATCCGCGCCAGGAGCGGAGAGAACCACAATTTTTTTGAGGCCGCGAGGCCTGGATCAACGGCGGCCCCGCTATCGTCGGCGGGGGCCGGAATCAACCTGGAAGAGGAAGGAGGGAATGGAATGTACGCGAACGGCACGAAGTATCTGAGCACGAGGGAGGCGGCCGCATGGCTGGGGCTCTCGCCCCGGACGCTGGACCGCTACCGCGTGAGCGGCGACGGGCCGGCGTTCCACCGGTTCGGGAGCCGGGTGCGGTACCTGGCGGCGGACCTGGACGACTGGGCCTCGGCACGGCGGCGGTTGTCGACGTCGGACGACGGCACGGCCGGACGGGAGGAGAGGCCATGAGGACGTTTTCACTGACCGGATGGACGCTCCTTGCGTTCGTCTGGACGATGTCGAGCGCGGACTTGGCGTGGGCCACGTCGGACACGACCTTCGCGGGCCCGTTGGGCACGGTGACGAACATCGTCTCGGGAACCGGCGGGCAGCTTGCGGCCACGCTCGCGGTCGGAGCCGCTCTGGTGGGCTCGGTTCTGCGTTTCAACGCCGCGCAACTGGCGGGGGCCGTGGGCGTGGGCATCGCGGCCGGGGCCGGCACGGGCGTGGTGACGGGCCTTGTCGGCACGGCGATCATTTGAGGGCTGGGGATGAGCGACGTGGCCAGACACACGATCCCCTCGCGCCTGGACGACCCGGAGCGCTGGCTCTTCTGGACGCTCGACGAGGCGGCGGCGCTCCTGGGGCCGGCGGTCCTGGGACTGGCCGCCAACGCCTTCGTGACCGGGCTCGCGGCGGGGGTCGGGGCGTGGGCGCTGCTGCGCCGCGCCAAGCGGGGTGGGGGCGCGGACGTGGCCATCTGCGCGCTCTACTGGTTCCTGCCGTCCTTCGCGTTGGGGCTCAGGGGAGCGCCGCCGAGCCACGCGCGGCGGTTCATCGGATAGGGAGGCCTGGATGAGACGGGAACTGCTGGACGCGGAGCGGCGCCGGGTGCGCGACGGGCGGGCGGTGCTGGCCGCGCTGCTGGCGCTCTCGCTCCTGGCCAACCTGGCGTTGAGCGTTGGCCTGGCTTCGGTGGAGCGCATGGCGGT
>JAPOPM010000274.1 GCA_026712905.1 Deltaproteobacteria bacterium | reverse complement strand
CTGACCCCCGGTATCTGTTCGGAGCGACAACTGGCATGCGGGGTGTCCTACTCCCGCCCGGTGCAGAACCCCTAGGGTGCTCACCCTATGACGTACGACGCGCCCCGCATGCCTACCCCTCAAATTGGCCGATCTGAGAGGATCTCTCAACATACAAATGACGTTCCGGGGTGTTGGTGCCGTTCCGGGGTGTTGGTACCGTTCCGGGGTGTTGGTGACGTTCGGGGTGTGGGTACCGTTTGGCGGCCGAGCGGAGTCTTGACACAGCCTGTTTCGCGGGAATGACGCTTCGGGGTGGCGGGAACGACGGGCCTTACGACTCGGCCAGCGCCTTGGCGAAGCGGTCGCGGTACTCGGTGTTGTAGAGGCGCGGGAAGTTTTCCGGGTAGTCTTCGCCCGGCTCCACCTTGAGGTCCACCATGATGGGGCCGTCCTCCTTGAGGATGGCGTCGAGGTTCCGGTCCCAGTCTTCCAGGTTGTCGATGGTGTAGGTGTTGACGTAGCCGGCCTCGCGGGCGACGCCGGTGAAGGTGAAGCCGTCGTGGCGCGGGATGGGCACGGCGCCGTTGGTCTCGTAGGTGCCGTTCTCGCACACGCAGTGCACGAAGTTCTTGGGCGCGGCGTTGGCGATGGTGACCAGGGTGCCCAGGTTCATGAGCAGGCTGCCGTCGCCGTCCAGCACCACCACGCGCTTGTCGGGCCGTCCGAGGGCCAGGCCCAGGGCGTGGGACGAGCCCTGTCCCATGGCGCCGGTGAAGGTGTAGTTGAGGTCCGACGGCGCGATGTGGATCCAATCCTGCGCCGCCTTGTAGACCGCCACCACGATCTCGTCGGTGCGGTGGCGCGCCAGAACCTTGAGCATTTCGTCGCGTTTCATCATGGTCAGATAGGCTCCCGTCCGATCAGCATGGCCACCGGCCTCGCCTCCGAGTAGGCCGCCTCCACGGCGGGCACGACCTTGTCCGCCTCGCCGGGGGCTTCGATGTTATGGTACTCGATCTCCATCGCCTCCAGGATCGGTTCGACGATGCGCAGGCCGTAGCGCTTGGACTGCCTGGGGGGAACGCCGGGCTCCTTCTGGAGCATCCCCACCATCATGCACACCGGGTTCTTCCCCTGCACGGCCACGCCGCGCACCGCGTTGATGGAATCCAGGAGACCGGTGTACTGCATCAGCAGCAGCGAGCGGTGCCCGGCGGCGTAGAGGCCGCTGCAGATGGACACGCCCTCGTCTTCCTTGCACACCTGCACCACCTGGAAGTCGGGATCCTTGATCATCGTCTTCAGCAGGTGCTCGCTGGTGGTGCGGTCGGGCAGGGCCACGATGAAGCGGATGCCGGCCCGTTTGATCTCGCTGATGAGATCCCGCGCCTTGAGCCTGTCGGCGTCGTTGTCTCGCGCCACGCTTTCGCTCCTTCCGTTGTTGCCGGAGTGGTCCCGTCGGTCCCGCGGGACAACCCTTCGCCCTCTATACTATGGCGCCTCCTTGGAGAAAAGACTTGAATCGCGCCACGTCGGCGGGCGCGTCCGGCCGCAACTCGCACCAGCGCAGCGCCCCCTCGTAGAGGCGCACGGTGGGACGGAGTCCGTGGACCACGGGCAGCAGATCCCGTAGCGTGTCGTACCACGCCCGGCGTTCGTCCCGGTCCGGCGGCTCCGCGTCGCGCGCGTCCAGCAGCGCACACAGACGAAGCCACTCGCCGACGGCGAAGCCCATGCGCAGGTCTTCCGGATAGAGGCTCAAAGCGATGGCGCGGGGCCGGGTGAAGTGCTGGCGCTCGTCGAATTCCAGAATGAATCCGGGGCTTGCTATATTGTCCATATGGTAGTCGCATGGCGGCATCCGCGCCGTTCGTATGAAATCCCCGTAACCCCGGTGGTCGCGCAGCGCCCCGAAGACCCGCTGCAACACCCCGCCGATCCGGGTGCCGTGGTACGCCTCGGGCCTGCTGGGCCATGGAAAAGCTTGGTCGCGGTGGCACGCCTCCGGGTAGAGCGCGGTGAGGAACTCGTGCAGCCGGGCCTTGCACGCGCGGCAGTGCTCGGAATGGGAGCCTGGACGGGACATGACCGCGAGATTATCGGCCATCAACGGAAGCGGGGCAATGGCACGATTTGTTATTCCCGCGAAGGCGGGAATCCACGGGTGGGGAGGGGCGAAACCGGCGCATTCCCCGCCTCACCCCGCCCGGAAATTTGCTTCCCAGGCTGTGTCAAAACGTCGCCCGGACAAGAACTGGCGCAAACCCCCGATTCGTCATTCCCGCCACCCTCTCCGTCATTCCCGCCACCCTCTCCGTCATTCCCGTCACCCTCTCCGTCATTCCCGCGGAAGCGGGAATCCAGGGGTGGCGAGGCGGGGAAACGCTGCTGTAGTGCCCCACCACCCCGCCTGGATTCCCGCTTCCGCGGGAATGACGGAGAGGGTGGCGGGAATGACGATTCGAGGGGGCTCTGCCTCAGGAGTTGGCACAGCCTGTTCCACGGGAATGACTGTGTGTGGGGGTTGGTTGCCGTCTCGTATCCGAGCGGAGTTTCGACACGGCCCGTTGCCCGGGATGACGGAGGAGTCCGGGGACTTGGAGTAGCATGATGGGTTGGACCTACCTGTGCATCGCCGGCGTGTTCGAAGTGGCCTGGGTCGTCGGGCTCAAGTACACGGCGGGGTTCACCCGCCTGTGGCCGAGCGCGGTGACGCTCGTGATCATGGGAGTGAGCATCTATTTCCTGGCGCAGGCGGTGAGGACCCTACCCGTGGGCACGGCGTACGCGGTCTGGACCGGCATCGGCGCCGTGGGTACGGTGATACTGGGCATGGTCCTTTTCGGGGAATCGAGGGAAGTGCTGCGGCTGGTTTGCATCGCGCTGATCATCGCCGGCATCGTCGGGCTGCGGCTGGTCTCGGAAACGCCGCACTAGTGTCCTGCGTCACAAATAGCTTGATGAAACCGCGAGGGCATTTTTGTCGCCGGCAAGGCGCGATGACTTGTAGGGGCGACCTGCGGTCGCCCCCCAGTGGCGGGCACCACGCGAGGAAGACCCCGGGTCAAGGCCCGGGGTGACGTAACGCAGCCGACGGCGAAAAGGACCCGCGGTTTCATCAAGCTATT
>JAPOPM010000273.1 GCA_026712905.1 Deltaproteobacteria bacterium | reverse complement strand
GGGATGGAGTCCCATGTCCTCGGGTGAGCGCCGGATGTAGATCAGCGCCGGGGCCACGAGCAGAACGGTCAACGCACCGAAAAGCGCCCAGGTGTGACGCCAGCCCAGCGATACCAGAAGCGACGCCACCAGGAACGGCATCACGATCTTGGCGAACCCGATCCCCATGCTGGAGAACGCGATGGCGCGGCCACGCTTCTGGATGAACCACCGGCAGATCATGACGTTGATCACCATGTAACCCAGCAGGGCATCGCCCACGGTCACCAACGTCCAGCGCACCAGCACGAAGTGCCAGAAGACCTCGACCTGACTCAGGATGAGATAGCCGACCGCCGCCACCAACGCTCCCCCGGTCACGAGCCATCGGCTGCCGTGCCGGTCCACCAGCGTCCCCACGACGGGGGCCATGGACGCGCTGATGAGCCCCTCGCCAGAGCGCAGCAGCGAGAAGACGCCGCGGGACACGCCCAGGTCGGCGGTAAGGGGCTTGAGAAAGATGCTGAGGGTGCTGGCCAGGGCGAAGGAGGAGGTGACGTTGGCGATGAACCCGACGGCGACGATGTACCAGCCGTAGTAGATCCGGTCCGGTGCTTCGACGCGCCGTGTTGAACCGCCTGTGATCACCTGTCACGGGTAGCAGGGTTTACATGTGATGGGAAACGCGGCGGTAGCGCTTGCACCTCGAAAAATAGACCCGGCGGCGGGTTTGGTGTAGATTGGCGCGAACTCGCAACCCGCACCGGTCACTCCCGCGGAAGCGGGAATGACATTCGGAAGCGGAAAGGGAGACCCACATGCGTGTATTGATTACCGGCGCGGGATTGATCGGCTCCCACGTAGCCGCGGAGCTGACCTCGCGCGGCGACGAGGTGACATTCTTCGACGTGGTGGCGAAGCCGGACTACGTCCGCCACGTGACCGGCAAGGACCTGCCACTGATTCGAGGCGACATCTGCGACTTGGCCGCCCTGCTGGACGCCTTTCTGACAGTGAATCCCGAAGTCGTGATCCATCTGGCCGCGTCCGTGGGCGAAAACAACATCCCCAACCTTTACACCGGCTTCCAGGTGAATCTGGTGGCCACCCTCAACGTCGCGGAAGCGGTGCGGCTCGCTGGCGTGAGGCGGCTGGTGCACGCAAGCACCCAAGCCGTGTATCAGGATGCGGAGCCCACGGATCTGCTCCGGGAAGACTCGCCGCTGGACGGCCGCGGCCGGGTTTACAACGCCTCGAAGCTGGCATGCGAGCACGTGCTCAGGACCTTTGCGGCCCGACAGGCCTTCGAGCTGGTCATGTTGCGCTTCGCGGGGGTGTACGGGTACCGGGCGGTGGCCGGGGGCCCGGGGGTGGCGGTGCAGAAAGCCGTGTGGGCCGCCATGGCCGGGGAGGAGGCGGTGCTCAACGCCTACGAGACGGTGGACTTCGTCTACGTCAAGGACCTCGCCGACGGCATTGTGCGGGCGGTGCACACCGCTCCGCTGTCCCACGACGTCTACAACCTGGGCAGCGGCACCCTAACCACCGTGGCGGACGTGGAGGCGGCGCTGCACGCCATCTTCCCGGACATCCGCCTGCGCCGGGGCACGCTTACGCCCGCACGGCCACGCATGGACATCGCCCGGGCCGGAAGCGAACTGGGCTACGCGCCCGAGTACAAGCTCGAGGCGGGTTTGCGGGACTATATCGCCGAACTGAATCGGGAGTGAGCGCGAACTCCGGACCGGCCCCTATGTCGCCGCGACGCTCCGCGAAGCGGCGGCCTCGGTCAGCGTGGTGTTCGGGGAGACGTACTCCAGGTCGGTCAGCACCTCGATGAGGGCGGGGCCGGGCGAGGCCAGGGCCTGCTTGAGCGCGGGCAGGACCTCGTCATCGCGCGTGACCTTGAGGCCCAGGGCGCCGTAGCCGTTGCCGAGCGCGGCGAAGTCGGGGTTGACGAGGTCGGTACCGTAGTTCCTCCCCGGATACTGCGCCTCTTGGTCCATGCGGATGGTGCCGTAGGAACCGTTGGCGTACACCATCACGATGATCTTGACGCCGTACTGGCGCGCGGTGGCGAGTTCCTGACCGGTCATGAGGAAGCCGCCGTCGCCCACGTGGGCGATGACGGTGCGGTCGGGATGGGCCAAGCGGGCGGCCACCGCGGCGGGCACGCCCGGACCCATGCTGCCCAGGTTGGGAACGATGTAGGAATCGGCGTGGTCGAACTCGATGTAGCGCTGCACCCAGCCGCCGAAGCTTCCGGCGTCGTGGGTGTGGATGGTGTCCGGCGGGACCGTGGCCTTGATGTCCGCCATGACCCGTTCCATGGAGACGGCGCCGGTGGGGCGCTCGGGCGGGGTGGCGTAGCGCCGCTGTTGGGCGTGATAGTCCGCGATCCAGGCGGCGCGGGCTTCGTTGGGACCGGCGCCGTCGCACTCCAGCGCCGCCGACAGGGCCTTGCGCGGGTCCGCCAGCACGGCCATGTCCGGGCTGAAGTTCTGGCCGATGTTGCCGGCGTCGGCGTCGATCTGGATGGTCGTCAGCCCCGGGTGCGGCAGCCGGTAGCCGCCCGACACCTGCTGATTCACCCGGCAGCCGACGATGAGCAGCAGGTCGGCGTCCTCATCCACGATCCGGCGCGAGTGGTTCTTGCGGCTGCCCAGGTTGCCGACGTAGTGGGGATGCGTGTTGGGGAACGCGTCCTGGCGCTTGAAGGCGCTCAGCACCGGCATCTGGAACTTCTCGGCGAAGGCGACGAGCTCGTCCCGGGCGCGCGCGTACTGGGCGCCGGAACCCGCCAGGAGCACCGGTCTCTCGGCCCGGTTGACGCGCTCCACCATTTCGCGGACCTGCGCCGGGTCCGGGCTCGGACGGACCTCGGGATAGGGACCCACCATGGTGATGTCCGCCTCTTCCTCGAGCATGTCCCGAGGGAGGGACACCACAACCGGACCGGGACGGCCAGAGCGCGCCACGTGGAACGCCCGCGCCATGATGCGCGGCACGTCGCGCGGGTCGTTGATCTCGATGACCCACTTGGCGATGCTGCCGAAGAAGTGCGTGTAGTCGATCTCCTGGCCGGCTTCCCGGCCCCGGTGCGCCCGGGCCACCTGGCCGATGAGCAGGACCAGCGGGGTCGAGTCGTATTTGGCGAGGTGCACGCCGATGCTGGCGTTGGTGGCGCCGGGGCCGCGGGTGACGATGCACACGCCGGGCGTGCGCGTGGTCTTGCCGTAGGCCTCGGCCATGAGGCAGGCGCTGCCCTCGTGGCGGTTGGTGATGAGGGTGATCTCGGGGACGTCCCGAAGCCCGTCCAACAGGGCGATGTAACTCTCGCCCGGCACGGAGAAGGCGTGCCGCACCCCCTCGCTGCGCAAGGACCACGCCACCGCGTGGCCGCCCGACATCCTGCGGCTCTGCTTATCGACGCTCACCGGTTCACCCCCCAACGTTCCGTGAAACCAAGGCCCCCGCGGGCGCGTTGAATGCCCTACCCTATTTGACCGCGGGGGGCAAGGGAACAGCTCCGCATGGACGCCCGTCCATGCTCAATTGACTATTGATTTATCTAGTAGGAATATGCCATTTCTCGAACATTCGTCCTAGGCAACGTACCAGGTGCCACCGATCAAGGCATCCCATTGACATCCAAACTCACCCACATTCTGAGAGACGCAAAATCCGGCGACCAGGTCGCCGATCGCATCCGGGACTACGACCGCCGCTACGGCGGCGCGGAACGCGGCGGCGGGGACGAGCGCACGACGGACTACCAGAATTACGAGAACACCTATTGCGACCTCGTCACCGAGTTTGCTACCGCCTTCGGTTGACGGGATTGGGCTGACGGCGGCGTCGGTTCCCCACTATTGGAACGAATTCATGCACTCGCATCTACTCGACCGCTACATCGCATTCATGTTGCACCGCCGGTGGCTCGTCCTCGCGTCGTCCGTGGCGGTCATGCTGTTTCTGACGGCCGGTCTCCAGTTCCTCCACATCTCCAACGACTGGCGCGACATGCTGGACGAGGACAATCCTCAACTGGTTGCGTACGACGCCCTGGAAGATACCTATACGGCCACCAATGCGGCGTTGATCGCGGTGGCGCCCGAGGGGGGCTCGGTCTTCACCCGGGAGGCCCTCGGCGCCATCGAGGAGCTGACCGAGGCCGCGTGGCAGGTGCCCTGGTCCAGCCGGGTCGATTCCCTTACCAACTACAACCACAGCGAGTCGGTGGAGGACGACCTCCAGGTCGAGCGGCTCGTGGACGGCGCCGAATCGCTCAACGATGAAGACCTCGCGCGGATCAGGAAGATTGCGCTAGCCGAGCCCAGCGTCGCGGGCCGTCTCGTCTCCCACGACGGGCGCGTTGCCGGACTGGTGATCAGCTTCACCCTGCCCGAGCATTCGGACGCCGCCGAGATCCAGACTTACCACTATCTCCGCGGCCTCCTGGACAAGGCCCGTACAGCCCATCCGGATATCGCCTATCACGTTACCGGCAATGTCTTCGTGAACCAGGTCCTGACCGAGGCGGCCCAGGACGATATGGGGGTTCTCGCGCCCGCCGCCTTCCTCGTCATCGTGGCCGTCGGCGCCTTTCTTCTGCGCTCCCTGTTCGGCACGATGGGCATCGTCATTCTGCTCATTTTCGTCGTCGCCTCGACCATGGGCGTCATCGGCTGGACCGGGCTGGTGCTCAACGCCGCCAACTCCGGCATTCCCCTTATCATCATGACCCTCGCCATCTGCGACTCGGTCCACATCATCGGGACCATCAATTCCGGCATGAGCCAGGGCCTGGACCGGGACGCGGCCATCGCCGAATCGCTGCGGGACAACGCATGGCCCGTCTTCCTCACGACGGCCACGACGATGATCGGGTTCCTCAGCATGAACGCCTCGGACTCGCCGCCTTTCCGGTTACTCGGCAACCTGGTGGCCGTCGGCATGCTGGTGGCCTACGTGTATTCCATGACACTTCTGCCGGCGTTGCTGTCGGTACTGCCGCTGCGCGCGCGTGCGGCACGCGCCGGGGGTTCCGCTTTCTTCCAACGCCTCGGCGCTTTCGTGGTGGCCCGCCGCACGCTCCTGCTCTGGTCCGTAACCGCCGTGGCCGTCGCCCTGGTGGCCGGGGTGCCCCGCGTCGAGCTGACCGACAACTGGACCACTCATTTGGACAAGCGTTACGAGTTCCGGCGCGATACGGACTTCGTCATCGAGAACCTGAGCGGCGTGGAGACCCTGGAATACAGCCTGAACGCCGGGCGTGACGGCGGCATCACCGATCCCGCCTATCTGCGCAAGGTCGACGCTTTCGCCGAATGGTACCGCGCCCAGCCGGAAACGGCGCATGTCCAGGTGTTCTCGGACATCATGAAGCGCCTCAACAAGAACATGCACGGCGACGACCCGGCCTTCTACCGGCTGCCCGAAGACTCCCGGCTTGCCGCGCAGTATCTGCTGCTCTACGAGCTTTCGGTTCCCTTCGGCATGGACCTCAACAACCGCATCAACATCGCCAAGTCCGCGACGCGCATGACCGTCACGCTCCGCAGACTGAAATCCGAGGAACTACGCGCCCTCGAAGTGCGCGGTCAGGATTGGCTCCGCGGCAACGCGCCCGACTTGGCGAACGAGGCATCGGGGTACAGCCTCGTCTTCGCCCATCTGGCCATACGGAATACCCTGAGCATGTTGTGGGGGACGGTCACCGGCATGATCGTCATTTCGCTGATCCTGATCGCGATTTTCAGAAGCGTCCGCTTCGGGCTCATCAGCCTCGTGCCCAACCTCATCCCCTCGGCGATGGCCTTCGGCGTATGGGGCTACCTGTACAGCGAGGTGGGGCCGGCCGGATCTCTCGTCACCGCCATCGCCTTCGGCACCGTCGTCGACGATACGATTCACATCATGGCCAAGTATCTGAAGTCGCGCCGCGAGGGCCTTTCCTCGCCCGAAGCGGTGCGCTACGCCTTCAACTCGGTCGGTAGTGCGTGTTTCACCACGACCATGATGCTGGTGCTGGGCTTCCTGGTGTTCGCCACGTCGGGATTCGCCATCAGTTGGATGCTCGGCCTGCTGGTTGCGCTCACCCTCGGCTTCGCGCTGGTCCTCGATCTGCTGTTCCTTCCGCCCCTGCTGATGGCCATCGACCGGAAAACCTGATCCAGCGGCCGTAAGGAGGGCGTAGCGGCGATATGTCACGAGGTCCCTTGCTGTCTGGGAAAGACAGGCGAGCTTGCGCGGCTGAAGCGCGAGGGTCGACGCCGGCCACGGCCTATAGCGGCTTGCGAGCCAGGAAGCAGTACAACGGCGTGAAAATGCCCGTCTTGCCGCCCGCGACATAGGCGTCCGCGGTCCGGTCCAGGAGCCGGACGACTTCCGTGGAGCCCTTGGGAAACAGCCGCAGCGCCTCGGCAAGGTTCAAGCCCGCGATTAACACCTTGCGGCCCCATGGAAGCCTGCACAAGGCGTTGCCCAGGATTCCACGCCGACCCTCCATGGGTCGGTACCATGGTGTGGACGGCCCCTCCTTGACGTCCCGGTCCATCCCCTCGATGACCTGGAATCCCGCCGCTTCCAGGGCCTGATTCACATCCGTCATGGTGGCGATGTCCTGCAGCGCAATACCGCGCATGAGGTCCCGCTTGACGGCTTGGTGGCGGCTGTCGTTTGGATCGAACTTGTCCGTCAGACACATTTCCTGCCCCCAGAACAGTGCTCCGGGTTTCAGGATGCGGAATATCTCCTCGAACGCTCGTCGCTTGTCCGGCGCATGGCACGTTGACTCGATGGCATAGCCCCGGTCAAACGTGTTGTCTTCGATCACTCCCATGTCCATGAAACTGCACGTCACGTAATCGACCATGCCGTCGAGCCCCGCCTCGCGGTTCAACGTTTTCGCCTTCTCCAACTGGATCGCATTGTTGTTGATCCCCACAACCCTGGCGCCGGACTCACTGACGACCCGGCGCATCGGGCCGCCAATCCCGCAACCGACGTCGACCACGGTCATGCTCTCTCGCAACTCCAGCTTGGCGATCATCAACCGCTGATGCCGGACAATGGAGTCTTCCAGGCTCTCCTGCGGTGTCAGCGGCGCAAAGTGCAGGGATTCGCTCCAACCCCACACCATGAACTCGCTGCAGAGGTCGTAGTAGTCCTTCACCGTTTCGGTATGATCGTACCCCCTCGCGGCCTCCGGCGTCGCCCGGTCGATCCAGCCGTCGAAGTGTTGCACGCGACGGCTCACGTTCGACCCGTGGTACGCCTCCTTGAGCGCGTTTGGCAGCTTGCCGAATTGCATGACGGTTTGCCCTTCCTTGCCTCAGATTCCTGGTTTCTCGGGCCGGCTCCCACGCGCGGGCCTTAGCCCAACTTCGTCGGCCTGGGGGTTGAGTTCACCGGCGAGTCGCGCGTCGCGCGGGGGTCTGGATAGAACTGGGCGCAGTAGCGCCTGAAGGGCATGATCTTGCCGTCGGTACGGGAAAGGCGCGGGCGCGATCGATATTGCTTGCGGCTCCAGATCACCACGTCCTGCAGGACGTCATGCCGTTGCTGGGACACAAGGAACCGGTTCATGATGGGAGCGCGCCATCCCACCGGGAGGAACCCCAGGCCTGCGATCTTCCGCGCCGGTTTGCGTATCTCCCGCACCTGCGAGACCAACGACATGTCGATGAGGGTGCCGTCCACCGGCGTCGCCAGCACCCACAGGCGCGCATCGAGGCCGATGGAGTGCTCGCGGATT
>JAPOPM010000272.1 GCA_026712905.1 Deltaproteobacteria bacterium | reverse complement strand
TGACGGTTTTGGTGGGCGGGGAGACGCTGAGCACGGCGTCGGACGCCGGCGGGCAGTGGACGGCGACGGTGGCGGCGGAGGCGGCGTACCTGAGCGAGCCGTTGGTGGTGCTGACGGTGCGGGCGGGCAAGGCGGGTTTCGCGGCGGCGGCGGACGTGGTGCGCACGGTGGCGGTGGACCTGACGGCGCCCGCGGTGAGCTACACGGTGCCGTCGTCCATCGAGGCGGGTACGGTGCTGCCGGACCTGATCCCGGCGACCACGGACACGGACATCGCGTCGTACGCGGCGGCGGGCCTGCCGGCGGGGCTGGAGATCGACGGGAGCACGGGGGTGATCGGCGGCACGCCGGCGGCGGCGGGTGCGGCGGCCACGGCGACGGTGACCGTGACCGACGCGGCGGGCAACCCGGCCCGGGTGCCTGTGGCGTTCCCGGCGGTGACGCCGGCGGCGGGGAGCGATGCGCCCACGGTGGCGGTGGCGCCGTCGCCGGGCAATGACGGCTGGCAGACCGGGGAAGCGGTGACGGTGACGGCTGTCTTCGACCGGGTGGTGATCGTGGACACGTCGGCGGGGACGCCGTGGCTGCGGGTGGTGCTGTCCGGCGGGAGCGGATCGCCGGCGGCGGTGGAGCGGCGCGCTTTTTACGTGCGCGGTTCGGGCACGCGGGTGCTGACGTTCGAGTATGAGTTGGTGGTGGCGGACGGCGCGGTGAGCGGAGTGACGGTGCCGGCGAATGCGCTGGAACTCGGTGGCGGAGCGATCCGTGACGAAGCCGGGGAGGAGGTGGAGATCGGGCACGAGGCCACGAGCCGCACGGAGCAACCGCCGGAGGAACCGCCCGAGGAACCGCCCGAGGAACCGCGGGAAGAATCGAGGTTGCGCGTGGCGGCGGCGCGGGCGCCGGAGGGCGGGAAGCTGACGTTCCGGGTCACCCTGGCGCCGGCGGCGCGGGCGGCGGTGACGGTGGAGTGGGCGACGCGGCCGGGCACGGCTTCTCCGGGGACGGACTACGAGGCGGGTTCGGGGATGCTGGAGTTCGCGCCTGGAGAGACGGAGAAGGCCGTGTCGGTGTCGGTGCTGGCGGACGATGCGACGGAACCGGTGGAGACGCTGACGCTGGTGCTGTCGAACGCCGTCGGGGCGGTGATCGCGCAAGGGGAAGCGACCGGAACGATTCCGGGCCAGGGTGGGGCGCCGCGCGGGTGGGCCGGGCGTTTCGGCCGGACGGTGGCGGAGCAGGTGATGGAGGTGGTGGAACGCCAACTCACGGCGCCGCGGAGCCCGGGTCTTGACGGCCGGATCGCGGGCCAGTCGATCACCGTGACGCCGAGGGATGACGGCGGCCGCGAAGCACCGGGGGGAGTGTCGTGGCGCACGGTGACGGAACGCGACCTGCTGACGGGCACGTCATTCGCGGTCACGGGCGGCGCGCGCGGCGGGGTCGGCTCCCTGTGGGGCCAGGGCGCGTTCTCGCGTTTCGAGGGGGTGGCGGCGGACGGGACGGCTCTGGACGGCGAGATCAACAGCGGCATGCTGGGGGCCGACTGGTCCAAGAGTGACTGGACGGCGGGTGTGCTGCTTTCCCACGCGCGCGGCGCCGGCGACTACCGCTCGCCGCAAGGGGACGGCACGGTGGAGGGCACGCTCACCGGGCTTTACCCGTACGGGCGCTACCGCCTGGGCCCAGGCCGAACGGTGTGGGGGGTGGTCGGGCACGGCACCGGCCGGATGCGTCTCACGGCCCGGCGGGCGGCCGCGATCGAGACCGGCATGAATCTGACCCTGGCGGCGGCGGGCGGCAGCGGCGTCGTGCTGGCGCCGGGCGTGATCGGCGGGCTGGAGCTCGCGGTGAAGGTGCGGGCCATGGCCGTGCGTACGAAGGTCGAAGCGGTGCGCGACGTGCTCGCGGCCGAGGATGCCCGCGTTTCGCGGCTGGGCGTGGCGCTCTCGGGAGCGTGGCGCGGCCTCGAGCTCAACGGCGTCCGGCTGACGCCTACGCTGGAGACAGGGGCGCGGTACGACGAGGGCGACGCCGAGAGCGGCTACGGGCTCGACGTGGGCGCGGGGTTCGCCTGGGCGGACCCGCGACACGGACTCGGGGTGGAGATCCGCGGCCGCGGGTTGCTGGTGCACCAGGACGCCGAGTTGCGCGCTACCGGCTGGGTGGCTTCGCTGACCTGGGACCGGGACCCCACCTCGGACCTCGGCCCATCGCTCGCGCTGCGTCAGACCATGGGGGCGCCGGAGGACAGCGATGCCGGCGCACTGCTTTCGCGCGCGACCCTGGCCGGGTTCACTTCCGCCGGTGAGGCGGGCCGCGTTTTCGAGACCCGCCTCGGCTACGGCCTCGCCACCCTGGGGGGCCGCTTCAGCGGCACACCGGAGCTGGGCTTCGCGCTGTCCGACACCTACCGCGACCACAGCCTCGGCTGGCGCCTGTCGTCCCGCCGGAGCCATGGCGAAACCTTCGCGCTCCACCTCGGAGGAACCAGGCGCGAGACGCGCGGCCGCGGCCACCGACCCGAGCATCGTGTCGAGTTCACGTTGCGGCTGCGTTGGTAGGAAGGGAAAGCCACCCGCCGGGTCAGCTCCGCGACCACTTGGTCCTGGGGATCTCCAGCCGCTCGCCGTCCACGTGGATGGCGTCTACCCGCTCGTTGAAGAAGCACATCAAGTCCTTGATCCTGGGGCATTCGGGGATGGTCTCCTCGTAGCTCCAGACGGTGTCCTTGAAGATATCGTCCCCCACCCGAACCGACCAGTAGCGGGCTTTGCCCTTGTAGGGGCATTGGGACCGGGTGTCGCTGGGTTCCAGCATGTCCGCGCGCACGTGCTCCCGGGGCAAGTAGTAGCGGATCAGGTGCCCGGTCTCCAGGACGATCCGGGGGCTTGTGGAATCGGCCACCACTTCGCCACCCACGGTCACTTGGACGTGCCGAGAGGCTTGTAGCACGTCCACCCGCTTGTACGGGTCCCGAGCGTGGACGAAGATCTCGTCCTCCTCCTCGTACCAGCCGTCCATCCGGTTCCAGTAGAAGGAGAGGTACCCCGCGATGTCACGGGACCGGGGCTCGGGGTCCAGGTAGCTCCAGGCCGCGGACTCGGCCGTCTCGTTTCCGGCGGTGATGTCCCAGTAGGAGGCCTCGCCCTTCACGGAGCAGCGGCTGTGGTGGTCGTTGGGCGTCAGGAATTCCATGCGCACGTCTTCTTGCGGGAAGTAGTAGACCGGGACGTGGCCCGCTTCCCGCAGCAGCATGGCGCGCCTGGTGTCCGCCAGGGTCTCGCCGCCGAACTTGACGCGGACCCGCCGGGGGCTTTCCTCGAAATCGAGCCAGTGATCGGTATGCTCGCCGTAGCTCCGGGGCTTGTGTACGATTTCCATGAGGCTCCTCCGTTTGAATGTTCCCATCGGGATGGGACACGCGGATTCTGCTATTCCCGACGCGAAGGTGTCAAGGCGCGCTCTGTGCGCCGGGCCGGCTTGGCACCGGGCATCCCGCGTTGTAGAAACATCGGGAACATCCGACGGGAGGCATGTCATCCATGAAACACAAGCCCGGTGACGCGGCGCCGGACTTCCGGTTGCCCGACCAGGAAGGCAATCCCCACGGGCTCTCCGACTACAGGGGGAAGTGGGTATTGCTGTTCTTTTATCCCAAGGACGCCACCCCCGGCTGAACGACGGAGGCCCGCAGTATGCGGGACCACATCGGCGCCTTCGACAAGGCCAAGGCCACCGTGTTGGGGATCAGCGTGGATCCGGTCAAGAGCCATGCCAGGTTCGCCGCGAAGCACGAGCTTCCCTACTCGTTGCTGGCGGACGAAGAGAAGGAAGTCGTGCGGCTGTACGACGTCTGGGGCAAGAAGAAGTTCTTGGGAAGGGAGTACGAGGGAACCTACCGGATGTCCTTCCTCATCGATCCCGACGGCAGGATCGCGAGGATCTACGAGAAGGTGAAGCCCGCACGGCACGCGCGCGAGGTGCTCGATGATCTGGCGGAGCTGGCATAGGCGAAGGTTCCCGGCGCGTGGGCGTTGACGCCGGAGCCATCGCGGGAACCGACCCACTCGTGGAGAATCCCATGGCCTGCGAGGCGTCGCGGAAGGCGGACGAAGCGTTCATGGCGCTGGCTCTCGCCGAGGCCGAGGCGGCGCGTCAGGAGGCGGAGGTGCCCGTGGGTGCCGTGGTGGTCCGCGACGGCGGCGTGATCGGGCGGGGCCACAACCGCCGCGAGTCTCGGGCGGACCCCACGAGCCATGCGGAGATCACCGCCATCCGGGAGGCGGCGCGAGAGCGGGCGTCCTGGCGGCTCGACGACTGCACTCTCTACGTCACCCTGGAACCTTGCGTCATGTGCGCCGGCGCCATCGTCCAGGCGCGCGTCCGGCGGCTGGTGTTCGGCTGCCTTGATCCCAAGGGCGGCGCCGTGAGGTCGCTCTACCAGGTCTGCGACGATCCGCGTCTCAACCACCAAGTCACCGTCACCGACGGGGTGCTGGCCGAAGAGTGCGGCTCACTACTCAAGGAGTTCTTCATCGCGTTGCGGCGCGCCACCTGATTGCATGGATGCCACCACGAAATTCCTCAGTGCCTATGCCGCCTCCCTGATGTACGGGGACCTTCCGGCCGGCACCGTCCACGAGGCTCGTCGCCGGATACTCGACTCCGTGGGTTGCGCGCTGGGGGCTTTTGACGCGGCTCCGTGCCGCATCGCCCGGGAACTGGCGCCCGTGGTACAGGGCAGCGGCGCGGCGCGAATCCTGGGAAGCGGTCGGAGCACCTCGCCGGAATCGGCGGCCTTCGCCAACACCGCCATGATCCGCTATCTGGACTGCAACGACAGCTTCGTCTCGCCGGGCGGCGGCCATCCCAGCGACATGCTGCCCGCGGTGCTGGCCGCGGCCGAGGCGGCGGGCGCGCCGGGCCGCGCCGTGATCACCGCGCTGGTGCTGGCCTACGAGCTTTACGGACAGTTCGCCGACCGCTTCGCCACCCGCGAAAAGGGCTGGGACCAGGGGCTCTTCATCGGCCTGGCCAGTGCCTGCGCCGCGGGGAAGGTGCTGGGCCTCCCGGAAGATCGGCTTGCGCATGCCATCGCCATGACCGCGGTGTCCCAGGTGCCGCTGGGCCAGACCCGCGTGGGCGAGCTGTCCATGTGGAAGGGCTGCGCCACGGCCATGGCCGTGCGCAACGGCTTGTTCGCCGCGCTTCTCGCCCGGGGCGGCATGGACGGTCCGCCCGAGCCCTTTGAGGGCCGCTCGGGCCTCTTCGAGCAGGTGACCGGTCCTCTGCAACTGGCCGGCTTCGGCGACGCCAGCGCGGGCGTGCCCTTCAAGCTCACTCACACCAGCATCAAGTATTTCCCGGCGCAGATACACACCCAGGCCGGCGCCGGCATGGCGCTGGAACTGAGGGACGAGTTCGATCTCGAAGACCTGGAGCGTATCCGCATCGCCACCTACCGCGTGGCCGTGCGCAACGCCGCCGGCGAGCCTGAGAAATGGGACCCACAAACCCGCGAGACCGCGGACCACAGCCTCCCTTACGTCGTCGCGGTGGCCCTCGCCGACGGTGCGCTCACCCCGGCCAGTTTCGCCGAGGAGCGCATCGCCGATCCGCTCCTCCGTCCGCTCATGCGCAAGGTCGAGGTCAGCGAGGACCCCGAGGCGACCCGCGGCTACCCGGCGCAGCAACGCGCCCGCATGGAGGTGGATCTGCGTTCCGGAGGCCGGCTCACCCGTGCCACGGACTATCCCAAGGGTCACGGCCGCAACCCGCTGTCCGATGCGGAGCTGGAACAGAAATTCCACGGACTCACCGCCGGGGTGTTGCCGGAGAGCCGGCGCGCGACGCTGCTGGAACTCTTGTGGCGATTCGACGCGCTTGAAAATCTCGACCCGTTGTTCGAAGCTGCGCGCGTGGAATAGAACCCGCTCTCAGCGGAAGGCACGGGTTCTCTTGGAAGAGGGATGGGTCCGGGATCCCTCGCAACAAATGGAGGTTGGCCATGTCCGAGCTGACGCAATTTCGTTCGTGGAACTTTAACGCCGAGGACCTGGAACAGACGGTGAGTTTCTACCAGGAGGTGCTGGGCGCGACCGTGCGCAAGAAGCACAAGGTCGCGGGCGTGGACGTCGTCCGGCTCAATCTCGGCGGCGCCGTCCTGGGCGTCTTCGATTCCTCCAAGGACCGCCACCCACGGGTGCCGCATCACACTTTCGAGATCGATGCCCGTGGCGAGCCCGAGGACTTCGTCAAGGAGATCGAGGCGCGGGGCGCCAAGGTGAGCGAGGTCCGGCGCCACGACGACGGCAAGGGCTACTCGGTCTACGTCGTCGACCCGAGCGGCAACCGCCTGGAGCTTTCCACTTCATCGGGTTGACTTCTTTCGTCAAGCGTCGGTAACTACCAAACAGGAAACCGATGTATGGCGTGTCCCTTTCAAGCCACTGTGCTTGGCCGGAGTGGCCGATGGGACGCTTGGGAGACGAAAGGAGTCACGAATGCTAACTCGCACAAATCCGCGAAGGTCCCCGAAGTATTTCTCCAGGTGGGCGTTTCTCGCGACGTGGGGGCTGGGCGTTTGCCTCGCAAGTACGGGCGCATGGGCGGCGAATCCGATCGAGGCCACGCTCGTGAACGCTCCCAACGTGCCCCCGCCCATTACGCGCACCGAGCCGGCCCACGTCATCATCAACCTGCAGACCGAGGAAAAGGTCGGCGAACTGTCCGAAGGGGTCCAGTACGAGTTCTGGACCTACAACGGCAAGGTTCCCGGTCCGTTCATAAGGCTGCGCCAGGGCGATACGTTCGAGGTGCGGTTGGACAACTCCAAGGGCAAGCTCACCCATACCGTGGACTTCCACGCCGTCACCGGCCCCGGGGGCCGGGCGAACGCCTTGATGGCGGACCCGGGCAAGAAGGCCGTGGCGGTCTTCAAGGCCCTCAACGCGGGCTTCTTCGTCTACCACTGCGCGGCCCCGCCGATTCCCGCGCACATCTCGAACGGCCTCTATGGCGTGATTCTGGTGGAGCCCGCCGGCGGCATGCCCAAGGTGGACCGCGAATACTACGTGATGCAAAGCGAGTTCTACACCGAGGGCGAGGTGGGCGACGAAGGCTTGCAGACCTTTTCCTCGGCCAAGGGTTCCGCCGAGACACCGGAATACATCGTCTTCAACGGCCATACGCAGTCCCTGATGGGCGAGGGCGCGCTCAAGGCCAACGTGGGCGAGTCGGTTCGTCTCTACGTGGGCAACATCGGTCCGAACAAGATCTCGTCGTTCCACGTCATCGGCGAGATCTTCGACGCGGTGTATCGGGAAGGATCGGTGAGCGATCCTGACAAGGATGTTCAGACCACCCTGATCCCGAGCGGTTCGGCTTCCATCGTCGACTTCAAGGTGGACGTCCCGGGCAACTACCTGCTGGTGGACCATGCCATCTTCCGCATCCTGCGGGGAGCCGTTGGCGTGCTGGCGGTTGCCGGGGCGGAGCAGCCCGACATCTACGCCGTCAAGCAGAAGGGTTCGGGGGCAGCGAGCGGCCACTGAAACGGACTGTCCGCCGCCGTGAACGGGACGGCGGCGGCGTTGGCTGAGTGAAAGGCGCCGGCGGTTTCAAACCGCCGGCGCCTTCTTTTTCCGACTCGCGGAATGCCTTCCCTTGACCAGCCGGTTTGTGCCTCGATCCGTTCAGGGTCTATATCATTGGCGGTCTTTCAGGATTCCGAAAGCATGATTTGCGGCATGAGAAACTCCCTTGGCGCATTCTGCGCCGTTCTGGCGCTGTTCCTGTTCACGGAAGTGCAACCCGCGGTGGCGGATCAAGTCCTCATCGCCAAACGCGAGTCCGTGTACAACAACATCTATATTTTCAAGGAAGGGCCGATCGTCACCATGACGTTCGGGCACAACCGGGCGCTCTACACGGAGACGGTGTACGACACACGCGACGAGCTGGCGCTCCCTTCCCGATACACGCGGTACATGACCGCCGTCCTCGCCTACGCGGGAGACGTGGACCGGGTCCTCGAAATCGGCTTCGGCGGGGGTCGGACCGCGTGGTACCTGCACAAGACCATGCCCGACCTTCAGGTCACCTCGGTGGAGCTCGACCCGGAGGTGTTCGAGCTGGCCAAGCGTTACTTCGGGGTCCGGCTCGAACCGAATTTCAATGTCTCCATAGAGGACGGCCGCCGGTACATCCAGCGGCGGAGAACACAGTGGCCGGTCATCCTGATCGACGCCTATCGCAGCGCCTTCGTGCCCTTCCATCTGCTCACGACGGAGTTCTACCGGCTCGTCAAGACCCGCGTCCGGCCCGGCGGCGCGGTGGTGCAGAACGTCGAGCCCAACACCATGATGTTCGACGCCGCCCTGGTCACCATCGGCAAGGTGTTCGACCACGTGGACCTGTACGACGCGGGCGGCAACGTGGTGATGGTCGCCTATGATGGACCCCGGCGCGAACAGGCCGAGTTGGCATCAACGGCGGCCAAACTGGACGACAGGTTCGGGTTCAAGTACCCGCTGAGCGAAATGGTCGCCCAGAGGCGCAGCGTCAAGCGCCTGCCGGACACCGACACGCTCACCGACGATTTCGCGCCGGTGGAAGCGCTGCGCGCCATCGAGAGGCACAACCGTAAGCTGGACGAGTTCCTGAAAGGAAAGTGGTGATGGGACGTGCGATCGGTTCGCTGTGGCTGTTCCTGCTGATCTTTCTTTCGGGTTTCGCCCTCATGGGCTTCGAGATGCTGGGGAGCCGGTACCTGAACCCCTATTTCGGCAGCGGCATCACGACCTGGGCTTGCCTGATCGCCGTCGTGCTCTTCGCCATGATGGTGGGCTACACCGCGGGCGGCATCGTCGCCGACCGTTCCCGGGAAATCTGGATCGTATCGGCCGTGCTCTCCACCGTCGGCGTCTACCTGATCCTCGTGGCGTTCCTGGCAAACCGCGTCATGGAGGCCATCATGCTGTCCGCCGGCTACGACTTCTGGGGCACCATGGTCGCCGCCGTGGCCTTGACCTTCCTCCCCGTGGCGCTGCTCGCGGCCCTCTCGCCGTTCTTCGTGCGCCTGCTGCTCAAGGAGTTGTCGTACGGCGGCCGCATCACCGGCGCCGTCTACGGCGTCTCCACCATGGGCAACGTGCTCGGCACCCTTGTGACCGTGTTCGTCTTCATCCCCAACGTGGGAACCAGCAAGATCACCGTGGTATTCGGATGTGTCCTGATCGCGTGCGGCGTGGCGTCCCTGATCCTGAGTCGCTCCGGCGCCATCCGGGACGTCTGATGAGTGGACCCGTGCCGAGCTGCGTCGGTCGGAGGCCCCAACATGGCTTGTGCCGGGAGCCTTTCAGGGTCTAGATTATTTGGTGAGGATTCAACATGAAGCGGTCCGGACATAGTCAGAGCAGGACGGCCATGCGAAACGCTGCCGGCTGCGACACGATCAGAGAAACAATCGCGTTGGTCAAACTCCTCGCGCTCGGCGACGGTCAGATCGAAGCGGGGCATGTGCAGCCCGCTGCCGATGTCATTGCGCGACTTCGGGAACGGCGATCCTGAAGCATTTTGGCGGAGCGGTTTGGGTCGTAAACGTCAGGACTTCTGGACGACACATGTCTTTAGTCGCAGAGAAGAGGTGATCCATGCCCACCACCGACATCAGACAGGAAGCACAGCGTCTGATCGAAAAGCTCCCGGCAAGCGCCACTTGGGACGATTTGATGTACGAGATCTACGTACGGCAAGCGATTGAGGCAGGTTTGGCCGACAGCGACGCGGGCCGGACTATGGACGTCAAGGAGGTGCGGGCCAAGTTTGGTTTGGCGACGTGAAGACGCACTGGACGAGGACAGCGGTTGAGCACCTTTTGGCCATCTATGAACACATCGCTCAGGACGCACCTCTGTATGCGCAACGCGTAGTGGATCGCATTACACGGCGTTCGGAGCAGATTGCCCAGTTTCCGGAATCTGGTCGCATAGTCCCGGAATATGAGGCGCCGGATGTCCGCGAAGTCATCGAAAGGCCTTATCGCATCATCTACCGGGTCAAAGCCGAGCGAGTTGAAGTACTGGCTGTACTGCACGGCGCTCAGCGGTTGCCGTCCACCCTTTAGAGTCACCCCGCCCGTGCCGCCTGGATCGTCCGCTCCACGTACACCCGCGCCAGGTGTGCGCGGTAGACGGGGGTGGCGTTGACGTCTTCGATGGGGTCGACGCCGTCCGTGACCAGGGCGGCGGCGCTGGCGATGGCGCCGTCGTCGAGCTTCTGGCCGCGTAGCGCCTCTTCCACCTTCTCCGCGCGGTAGGCGATATCGCCCACGCCGGTGACGCCGATGGCGATGTCCTCGCAGGTGCCGTCGGCGGACTCCTTCAGACATGCGGCCACGCCCACGATGGCGAAGCCGGCGGCCTGCCGGGAGGCCTTCTGGTAGGACGACTTGTAGCCGTCCCGGGCGGGGACGCGGATCTCGGTAAGCAGCTCCTCGGGCATCAGGCTGGTGGTGAGCATGGTGATGAAGAACTCGCCGGCGGAGATCCAGCGCTCGCCGTCGGGCCCGACCGCCTTGACCTCGGCGTCCAGGGCCAGGATGGCGGCCGGCAGGTCCTCGGCGGGGTCGGCGTGGGCCAGTCCGCCGCCGACGGTGCCGCGGTTCCGTACCTGTACGTCGCCCACCACCACGGCAGCCTGGGCCAGCAGCGGGCAGCGGTTCTGGATCAGCTCGGACTCGGCCAGGTCGGTGTAGGTGGCCAGAGCGCCGATGGTGATGTGGTCGCCGTCTTCGCGAATGAAGTTCAGGTCCGGCAGGCCGCCAATGTCGATGATGACCTCGGGCTTGGCGAGCCGGAGCTTCATGAGCGGCAACAGACTCTGGCCGCCGGCCAGGACCTTGGCGTCGTCCAGGTTGGCGGACAAGAGCGACAGGGCCTCCTCCAGGGAAGCGGGTGCGTGGTAGTCGAACGCGCCGGGGATCATGCCTGGGCCTCCTGAATCAATTGCCATACCCGCTCGGGTGTGAGCGGCAGATGCCGGATCTTGACGCCGAAGGGCTCCAGGGCGTTCTCCACCGCGCTGGCGATGGCGGCGGGGGAGGGGATGGCCGCGCCTTCGCCGGCGGCCTTCTGTCCCAGCGGCGTGAACTTCGAGGGCGATGGCGCGTGCTCCACCTCGACGTGGGGGGTCTCGGCGGTGGAACACTTGCCGTAGTCGGTCAACGTAATGGTGAGGAGTTGTCCCTCGTCGTCGTAGACGAACCCTTCGCCCAGGGCCACGGCGATGCCGTGGGCGGCGGAGCCGTAGATCTGTCCATCCACCACGCCGGGGTTGATGATGGTGCCGTTGTCGCCCACGATGAGGTAGCGCAGCACCTCGACCTTGCCGGTGCGCGGGTCCACCTCCACGACGGCCACGTGGGCGCCGGCGCCGAAGGTAAACTGGGCGCGGACGCGGCGGTCCTTGCCCGGCACCATGTTCGGCTGGGCGTGGGGGAACGTGTAGTAGAACGTGGTCTGCAGCCCCGCGTCGATGCCTTCGGGCAGCAGCGACTGGTTGTTGTAGGCCGCCTTGCCCAGTTCGGCGAAGGTGAGCTTGCGCCTCGGGTACCCGGGAACGGTCACCACGCCGTCGGCGATCTCCAGGTCCGCGGGCTCGGCGTCGAGGATGTGGCCGGCCACCTTGAGGACCTTCTCCCGGAGCTGCGTGGCCGCGCCGATGATGGAGCCGATGTCGTAGAGGTGGAAGTTGTTGCCGCTGTTGGCGGCGGCCACGCCCCAGGGCGCGACATCGCTGTCGAAGGGCGTGGTGGTGCTGATGACGTCCGGGCTTACGCCGAGAATACCGGCGGCCACCTGGGCGGTGGTGGTCTCGTGGGCCTGCCCGCAGTTGGGGGACCCCAGGTAGAGGGCGATGGTGCCGTTCTTCTCGAGCTTGATGGTGGCGCCGTTGATGCCGCCGGACCCGGGCGTTTCCTTCATCTCGGGGAAGATGGCCATGTCGCGGGCGGCGTTGCGGCCGCCGGGCTCCACCCCGATGACCACGCCGATGCCGAGATAGCGGCCCTTCCCGCGCTCCCGCGCCTGCTCTTCCTTGAGTGCCGGGTAGTCCACCTTTTCCAGCGCCCGCTTCAGCAGGCCGGGATAGTCGCCGCTGTCGTAGACGTTGCCGTTGGGGGTGGTGTAGGGCATCTGCTCCGGCTGCACCAGGTTC
>JAPOPM010000271.1 GCA_026712905.1 Deltaproteobacteria bacterium | reverse complement strand
GCTTGTGGCCGGCACCCTGCTCCGTTTCGAGGACATGCCCAGCGTTTCCTTGACCACTTTGCCGATACGCGGGTTCACCCACCGCCGCGGCATCAATGCAAGGAGGTCGTCGTACTCCTCCCGCCGGTGCCGTTCTATCTCAAGGAAGACGTCGTGGATCACGTGTTCGGTGCAGGGTCTTGGCAAGGAGCTCAGGACTTCCTCCACCAGTGCCCGCAAATCCCGCATCGCCATCTGAACAATTCGTTGTGTCATGAGTCAACCTTTCTTCAGGTCGCGAAGCTGCTCCTCGTCGTCATCGACACCGACGACGACGAAATGGCCGAGGAAGGTCTGCTCGTCACCGCGGAGGCTCAGGACTGCCTGCATCGTGCCGTGCTCCTTCGGCAGGTGGATGGGACGGCGGGTGCCGGAGCGCCGCCCGCCGCCCCGCTCACTGCCAAGCTCGTGCTCTCGACGGCGCAGGGCCGTGCCACGGGCGACCAGCTCGCAGCCGTTGCACGCGCGTCTGGAGTCGCGGCATTCCCGGGGCGACCGGAACGCTCGCGGCGATGCACGTGGTCGCGCTGCAGCCCCTGGAATGGGTTGTGTCACGCGGCAGTGTCATGCTCCAGACTTCGGCAACAGGACCATGGACTGTAATACTGGAATTCTGACAGCTGGAAAATGGGGAAAGGGAACAGCCGCCGAAATCGCAGGAGGGCAGTCACGAGTTCGAGATCGTCCTGCCTGTGGACGATAGAGAAAGCGGCGAACCGGAATCCGTCCGGTTCGGGTTCGCCTGGAAAGTCCTCGCGACCAGACCCGTGACGGCTGGCAACCGGACACGGTGGGAAATCGCCCAGGATCGGGAGAAGCTCTCCCGCGCAAGGCAAGCCTTGGAGCAGGGGGCGGAATTCACGGGCTCAGGTGGGAACGACCTGGACGCGGCGTTCATGCACGCAGGGCATGGTACCGAACGCATCTGCGCTGCAAGGACGCGAGGACCGACAACGACGCCTGACTCTCGGCTTGCGTCGCGAACGCCCCCAAACATCTCGTTCGACTCACACAGACCGGGCATTGCGTAGAAACCGTGACCGTGGAGGAGGGTACCCTTCACCCGAAAGGATGGTTAGCGACTTGCAGGCTTCGGTAAATGCCTTGCTTGAGGCTGCGTCCAGCCCGTCTCGCAACCGGCGCCGGTTCCCGGCGCATCCACGACGCTTCCGCCCGACCCGAAAGCCTCGCGTGAAACCGGGAAGCTGGGTCGATACGGGCCGCTACCGGCCGGGCTTCATCCTGGAGATGATGCCCGACCCGCTGCACATCATGAAACTGTCCTACGGCGCCGTCATCGACGAGGATTTCCGGCCGTACATCGCGAACTGGAGACCGGTCCGCAAGCGCAAGCGGATTCCGTCGCTCAAGGACGTCTTCTCGGATGGAGACTGGATCCGCCATCCCTACTCGGGGTACGGCCGGATTCTGTAGTCCGTAACTCGACGATGGACATCGACTACCGGGGTCATGCGGCAACCGTGGTTCCCCCAACGGACTTGTCGCGCTTCGAAAAAGTCAGCGATTCTGGTCCCGCCGACATCCGTCCCGTGTGGGAACGGTTTCAACTGGGAACATGGATAGAAATCGACAGCTTGGGTCAGGGCGTAGTTCCCGTCGTCGAAGACGATGTGTTGTGGGTGTTCTTCGGCTACCGCGTCGTTCGCGTCGACGAACCGGACGACGGCAATGGGCCGATGATCTTGAAATCGGACAGGGATCCTGTCGACCTGCGTTCGCCGTGGGGACGGCGATGGGCGTAGTGGTGGCTGCATGCGGACCTCTCCGGCGAGCCGGTCTGCGCGTGTTGCGGATACCCCAACCTCGGTTCCGGCAGCGGGAGATGGTTCAGCGCCAAGGAATGCATCGTGTGCGGGTATCCGGATTTCGGAACCGGGATCGACAATGACGGGGAACCCTGCGTCCTCCGTGCCGAGGGCGTCTGGCGCCATCGCAACGCATGGAGTTTTCCGGAACCCGACGATCCAGAGCTGGTGCCGGACGAACTGTCCGACGAAGAATGGGAGAAGTCCGGTTACAGCCTATCCGAGGCCCGGAGCAACTACGAGGACCTGGGCGTCATGTTCCGGCCCGATGACCCCAATCCGTTGTCCACGGGCAAGCTGACGGCGCTTCGGTGCTCGCTGGCTCAATTGCTGGACGAAACCATGTCAGAGCCTTCCCGGTGGCACATGGGGCACGAGGACGCGGTCGCGCAGATCATGGAGCAAGTCCTGACCGTACTGGCCAGCGAACGGCGATGAGCGGATCGTCGAGGTGTCCGGAGAGTCCATGGCCAAAAGGGCAACACGGTTTTTCGCAGCCGTGGCAGATTCAATCTTCTGCGTGTAAACGTTGGTCTCACTTGCCGTTCCTACAGGCATTCGCGCGTGCATGTCATCGCGACATATAGCAGGCGGGTTGCCTCGGCAACGTTCTCGTGCGCGGCCCGTAGTTTCCCCAAGCCGACGAGAATCACACGCGGAAACGTCAGTCCTTTGCTGCTCTGTCGTGTCAGAAGCACCACCTGATCGCCCTGTGGGTCGGTAGATGGCCTGGGCATCGTCGTACAACAGCAACAGAGGGTTCGTGTTTCCGGTCGACGATCTGGGCGACGAACCGTAGCCAGTCTTCGGAATCGAGTTGGAAGAAGATCTCGAACATCCGCTCCAGATCGGCCTTCGGGATGCCAGGACCGTCGTCCTCAATGACGACGAGCACACGTCCGTCGTCGTCGGCGACTCGCGCCGTCGCCCGAACGCCGTGGCACCCGCGTTCTCCAGCAGGTTGCGGGAGGCACGGCGCAACGCCACGGGCCGGCATGCCGCCAGCACTCGATCGGAGTCGGGCACGACAAGTTCGTGGCCCAGATCCAGGAGGTCGGCGGCCACGCTGTCGATCAACGCATCGAGATCGACCGTCCGCGTCCCTTCCTGCCTAGTCCTCGCGGATGGATGCCTGGGCGTCGGTGGTATGTGCTAGGCAAGTCGTTTAATACAAAGCCTTGCGCCGTTCAGCCGGAGCTGCACGAACTCTGGATGAGTCGGAATTGAAGCGGCAACAGGCGGACTGGATGAGTTCTGAGACTGACGAGGTCGAACGCGTTGAAGCTTACGCGGGAAAGAGACAGAGCGAAGATGACCGAGACCGAGGAACGTTGGCTGGACTACGCGTGGTCCATCATCAACTGTCCGAAATCCCATCGCGAGCGGTGCGAAGACTTGGGAGCGGCTGTACCTGGGACATGGCGTGTTGACGGTAACGAGGTGAGATGGCCGGGATGTCTCGGCGGGGGCTACCGCGAAGGAACCGGGATTCTGTGCGTTGGCGCTGTTCACAGGGAGGGGCGGCCTGAGGACGAAGCACGCGACTCAGTGATCCGGCGGACGAACGCGGAGTTGGTGAACGCGCATCGGCGCTGGGTGCAGCGCGGCCGCTCTCGAGACGAGGACTATGACTACCTAGCGGCCGTGCGAACTGCGTACGAGGACGCGCTTCCCCGCTGGGCTCGCTGGAAGCGCCACTTCCGCTCGCTCGTGGAGGACTATCTTGGCATGAGCAGGAGGGAGATCGCATGGACCAATCTTGCGAAGTGTCGGGTTGCGATTGACCGTGGGAGTGGGGTCCGCCGGGCTGAAGCCAAACTAACAAGACTGTGCCAGCGTGAATTCGCACCTGTGAGCGAACTGGTAGAAGCGATCCGTCCCAGCCTTGTCCTCTGTTGTGTTCTGCACGCGCCAGGCGGCGG
>JAPOPM010000270.1 GCA_026712905.1 Deltaproteobacteria bacterium | reverse complement strand
TTCCTGGTGGCGTCGCTTCTGGTATCGCTGGGCTGGCGTCACACCTGGGCGCTTTTCGGTGCGTTGACCGTTCTGCTCGTGGCCCCGGCGCTGATCTACATCCGGCGCTCACCCGAGGACATGGGACTCCATCCCGACGGAGTGCATCCCGAGGTTGTAGCGCAGCGTGAGGCGGCGCGGCCGTTTGCGCGCGCCGCCGCCGAGGACCGGATCTGGAGCCGGAGGGCCGGACTGCGGACCCGCGCCTTCTGGCTCATCGTCGCCGTTTTCGGCGTGTCTTCCGTCGGGGTGACCGGCCTCAACCTGCACGTGTTCCCCTATGTCACGGACCTCGGGTACTCGCCCCACGGTGCTGCCGGGATCATGGGCATCATCGCCTTGACCCAGCTCGGCTCGCCGCTAATCTGGGGCCTGATCGCCGAGCGCGTGGATGTGCGCCGGGCCACCCTGGCCAAGTTCCTGATCCAGGCGGCCGGCCTGACCCTGGCCATCACGTCCGACTCGCTGGCTCTGGTATACGCCGGGTTCTTCTTTTACGGGGTCGGGCTCGGTGGTAACATGGTGCTGCCCGACCTGATGTGGGCGCGGTTCTTCGGACGGCTGTCCATGGGCAGCATCCGCGGCCTCGGTTTTCTGTTGATCCACGGGTTCGCCGCGCTGGGGCCGCCGTTCTTCGGCTTTCTCTTCGATTGGCTGGGCAGCTATACGGTTTCCTTCGCGCTGTTTGCCGTGACGCTGGTGATGTCCGGGTTTCTGAGTCTATTCATCATCGCCCCGTCCCAGCCCGATACCGCGTAACCGGACCCCGAATCCCGGATCGAAGTTGTAAGTCACCAATCCAGCACCCATCAGGAGTTTCCTCCATGGTCATCGACGTTCACACCCACATCGTCCCCGAAGACTTCCCCGCGGTGGGGAATCGCGCCGCCGGCAACCGCTGGCCCTCCATGGACCACACCGGGCCGGAGACCGCCAACGTGATGATCGCCGGGCGGAACTTCCGCACCGTGCTGGACCGCTGCTGGTCGGTGCCGCGCCGTCTGCGGGAAATGGCCGCGGCCGATTACGCCGTGGACCGCCAGGTGCTGTCGCCCATGCCCGAGCTTCTCGCCTACCGCCTGGACCCGGAGGACGGGCGCGACCTGGCGCGTTACCTGAACGAGGTGCTGATGCGCATGGTGGACGAGGCCCCGGAGCGCTTCTACGCTCTCGGCTCGGTGCCGCTCCAGGACGTGGATTTGGCGGCGGCGGAGCTGGCGCGGGTCAAGTCGCTGGGCCTTCACGGCGTCGAACTGCTCAGCAACGTCAACGGCAAGAGCCTGGGCGAGCCCGAGTTCCTGCCGTTCTTCAAGGCCGCCGAGGAGCTGGACGTGCCCATCTTCGTTCACGCCCAGCACGTCACCTTCATGGACCGCGTGGTGGGGCCGCCGTTCATCGAGAACATCGTGGCGTTCCCGCTGGAGGGCGCCCTGGGCATCGCCAGCATGGTCACCGGCGGGCTCATGGAAGCGTGCCCGAACCTGCGGCTGTGCTTCAGCCACGGCGGCGGCACCTTCACCCAACTCCTGCCGCGTCTGGAGAACGCGTGGCACCAGAACCCCAACTTCCACGCGCTCCTGCCGCGGAAGCCCTCCGAGTACGCGCGCATGTTCTTCTACGACGACGTGATGTTCGACAACCGCACCGTGCGTTATCTCATCGACACCGTGGGCGTTCGGCAGGTGGTCATCGGGTCCGACTACCCGTTTCAGTTCCGAGACCAAGTGCCGGACGACGAGTTCGACGCGCTGCGGCTCACGGCCGAGGAGCGTGAATGGATTTCCTCGGGCAACTGCCTGCGGTTCCTGGGACTGGAGGCTTAGGGAGTAGGAGGTCGAGAATGGACCATCTCGTTCGAGGCAAGTTCGTCGTGACCATGGCGCGGGACGGCGCCGCGGGAGTGATCCGTAACGGCGCCGTGGCCGTGTCGGGCCGGGACATCGTCGAGGTGGGACGCTACCAGGACCTCAAGACTTCCTACGCCAGCGCCGCCGTGGTGGGCTCCTCGCGCCACTGGGTGATCCCGGGGTTCGTCAACGCGCACCAGCACGGCAAGGGGCTCACGGACTTCCAGTTGGGCGGCAGGGACGACTGCTTCGAGATCTCCCGGTTCGCGGCCGAGCCCCGTGCTGGGCTCGATCCCTACCTGGACGTGCTCTACGCCTGCAAGACCATGATCGAGGCGGGCATCACCACGTGCCTGCACTACAACTCCAGCCTTTCGCCCGAGACCTACGACGCCGACGTGGACGAACGGCTGCGCGCCTACCGCGACGCGGGCATGCGCGTGTCCTTCGGCCTCGACATCCGCGACCGCAACCACATCGTGTACGGTGACGACGAGTTCCTGGCGTCGCTGCCGCCGTCGCTGCGGGAGCAGGCGGCCGAGCGTTACAGCAGGTCCCGGACCGCCGCGCCGGACGACTATTTCAGGACCGCGCGACGCCTTGCCGGCTCACTGGATGGCGACGGCGGCCACGCCAGGCTGTTCCTGACGCCGGCCGGGCCCCAGTGGTGCACCGAGGACCTCCTGCGCGCCATCCGCCGGGAGGCCAGCGATCACGGCCTGGGCATCCAGATCCATGTGCTCGAGACCAAGTACCAGCGCTCGTACTTCCTGCGGGAATACGGCAGGAGCGCGGTGCAGTGGCTCGCCGGACTGGACTTCCTGGCGCCGGACGTGAGCCTGGCTCACGGCGTGTGGCTCAACCGCGAGGACGCGCGCACCACCGCCGCCAAGGGCGCCGCGGTGGTCCACAACCCCAGCTCCAACCTGCGCCTGCGCAGCGGCATCGCCCCGTTGACGGAGTTTCACGCCGCGGGCGTGCGCCTCGGCATGGGGCTCGACAGCAGCCCGCTGAACGACCGCCCCGACATGTTCCAGGAGATGCGCCTCGCGGCCAACCTGCAGCGCATTCCCGGGGCCGGACCAGGCCTCGTGCCGCTGGAGGCCATCTTCCGCGCAGCCACCGAGGGCGGAACGGACGTCCTCGGCTGGGGCGCCCGCTGCGGCACCCTGGAGCCGGGCAAGCGCGCGGACCTGGTGCTGGTGGACTCGTGCCCCATCGTGGAGCCGTATCTCGCAAGACATCAAACGCCGGTGGACGCCATGGTCTACCGGGGCGGGGCGGGGGCCGTGGACACCGTCATGGTGGACGGTGAGATACTCTACCGGGGCCGCAAGCACGTGCGGCTCGACGAGAAGGCCTTGCTCAAGGAGGTCAAGCAGAAGATCGCGCCGGCGCCGCGCCGGAAGGCCGGCGGGCTGGAAGCGCGCCTCGCGCCGCGCGTGCGGGACTTCCTCGAGTCACACGAAGAACACCCCGTCGACCCGTTCTACAAGTTCAACGACGCCGGCTGAACCGTCTGCCGTCCCATGGACGATTCGGGCACGTCAGGCATCCTTCCAGGAGCATCGCATGTTCGGCTACCGCGCCCGAATCGGCTACATCTCCCCCTCCGTCATGGAGCTCAACGGCTACGACTTCTACCGCATCGCGCCCGACGGGGTCGGCATGATCGCGGTCACGTGCATGGTGGGAGGCTGGAACGAAGAGGCGTACCGGAAGGCGCTGGAGCGCGCCGAGGAGTGTGCGCACGAGTTGAAGCGCCGTGACTGCGACTTCATCATTCACGACGGCGCGCCCCTGGTGGTGAGCCAGGGCAAGGGGTTCGAGACGAAGCTCATCCAGAAGTTGGAGTCCATCACCGGGGTGCCGTGCACCACCGCCGCGGCCGCCGCGCTGGACGCGTTCAGGGAGCTTTCGGTGTCGCGCCTGGCCGTGGTCGACCCTTATCCTCCCGACTTGAACGAGAAAGTCGTGAGCTATCTCAAGGCGTGGGGATTCGAGGCATCATCGGTCGTCTCCCTGGGGACCGACTTCACCGCTTCCAGCATCGCCTCGGTGGCGGACCTCTATCAGGCAGCCAAGCGCGCCGTGCGCGAGGCCGGCAACGCCGACGGCATCTACATCCCCTGCGCCAACTTCCCGGTGATGGACGTCATCGAGGACATCGAGACGGACCTTGGCCTGCCCGTCGTCACCAACATGACCTCGCTGCTCTACGTCGCCTTCAAGACCATCCACATCCACGAGAGGATCGACCGCCGCGGCCGGCTCATGCGCTTGCTGGCGGGCGGATAGCGGCCAGCCAGGGGGCAATGGGGGCGAAACCCGCGGTGCGGGCACATGCACATTCCCAGAAGACGCGGTGTCAAGGCTCCCTCGACCACGAAACGGCACCAATGCCCCGAGTCGTCATTCCCGCGAAACGGGTTGCGTCAAACCGTCGCCCGAACAAGAACTGGCGCCAACCCCCCGATTCGTCATTCCCGCGAAAGCGGGAATCCAGGGGTGGCGAGGCGGGCAACGCCGCTGCGGTGCCCCACCACCGCCCCTGGATTCCCGCTTTCGCGGGAATGACGTGAGAAGGGGCGGCAATGACGGGCGCCAAGGCCGCGGCCCGGCTTGACGCTGGCCATTTCCAGGGGCTATCTCAGGACCACGGAGGGTCGAGACCATGATCAAGGGCATCGTCATTCCCGTCATTACGCCGTTCGAGCATGACGCCTCGGTGGACGAGCCGATGCTGCGGAAGCTGGTGGACTTCTATGTCAACGCGGGGGTCCAGGGGCTGTTCATGCTAGGATCGTCGGGGCAGGGGCCGGCCATGTCCATGGCCGAGCGCAAGCGCACCGCCGAGATCGCCGTGGACCAGAACGCCGGACGCGCGCCGCTGGTCGTGCACGTGGGCACCGCGGACGCGGAGAGCACGGTGGAGCTGGCGCGGCACGCGGCGGAGGCCGGCGTCGACGGCATCGGCGTGATCCCGCCGTACTACTATGCCGACCACTCGGAGTACGAGATCATGGCCCACTTCCGGGCGGTGGCGGACGCGGTGTCGCTGCCCATCTTCATCTACGAGAACCCCAAGTACTCGGGCATCTCCATCGCGCCGCCCTTCGCCCAACGCATGAAGGAAGAGATCCCCACGATCCGCGGCATCAAGGTGGCCTACGGCGCCGGCGCCATGCTGGACTACGTGCGGCTGTTCCCGCCGGACGTGTCGGTGTTCACCGGCAACGCGGACATCTTCGGGCTGGTGCCCTTCGGGGTAGCCGGCATGATCAACCCGCCGACGAGTTGCATCCCCGAGTTATGCGTCGAGCTGTGGCGCGCGCTGGAGCGGGAGGACTACGAGGCGGCCGTGCGACTGCAGCGACGGGTCAACGACGTCACCGCGGTGGTCATCGGACAGATCAAGCGCCACGGCCGGGCCGTGGTGGCGGAGATGTACCGCATGCGCGGCTTCGACATCAAGCGCTTCCCCAAGTGGGAGACCAAGCCGCTGCCGCCGGAGGCGCGGGACTCGGTGCACCGTGAGCTGAGCCGCGGCGGGTTCCTCGACTAGAGACGCCATCACCCGCCGCGAGCGGCGGGATCAACTGTTCGACGCGCGCACACAACACCGGCCAAACTTCCGGGGCCAGCGCGAAGTCAATGCCGAGGTTGAGCAGCGTGCGGTGCCGCACCCGCTCGCCGTTGCGCTCGGAGCGCACCAGGCGGTGTGTGAAGTAGCTCTCGCCCCGGTCGGAGCCGCGGGTCTGGGTGCGGCGGATGAACATGGGGGCAGGACATCAGAGGAGGGAGCGAGAATCAACAGACAAGAGAGGCCACCAACTGCTTTGGCTCCATCCTTGTGCCTGGGAAAACGGTGGAGATCATCCGGTGCCACTCATTCCGTTGCGTGCACATGTTCGTTGTCAGGCAGGCTGACATCGGTCGACTCAGGCGGAAGCGCCGTGACAGCTCGGTCCCGGCGCCTCCGCCCACGCGGCATCAGAATCTCGCGCCGAGGTGAAACCCGACTGCGTGATTCGGAGCCGCATTCTTTTTGGCATGCTCGCGCCGAGTCCCCTCAAGCCGGAGCTCCAGCGAGGTGGGACCGCGGTTCGCCAATTTGAGCCGCCAGCCCAGGCTGTACTCCGGCTGTCCGTTCACGAGCCCGAGCCCGATCTCCGGCGTCGAGGTGAACCGGTCGTCGAAGGCGGAGAACCCGTAACCCATCTTGAGCTCGAGGCGGCGCTCCTGCGGCCCGCGGTCGTTATCGTTCGTCGCCAGTCCGGCGGGAGACACGGGCTCGATCAGCGCGTCCATGCCACCGGTCGCCCTGGCACCTACGGTCTGGCTGAGAGTGAGCGACGGCCCGCGGTCCGAAGCGGGGTCCGGGTTCCAACCAAGCGAGCCGGCGATCCCGTGATCGCGGAAGCCGTTGGACTCGTGGGTGAGCAGGCCGCGCCCCGTCAAGTCCGCGGAAATG
>JAPOPM010000269.1 GCA_026712905.1 Deltaproteobacteria bacterium | reverse complement strand
GACCGAACGTAGTCCCTCACCCGGCCATATCCCCCCGTGTACCCCGCCGCTCGTACCTCGTCGAAAAGGCGCTTGGCCGACAACCGCGGATACTCCTCCAGCCGCGCCTCGATGATCCCCTTGTACGGATCCAGCTTGTGCTCGACCCCTGGCCGCGCCGTGTACTGCGTCCCCCCTCCAGCGTCTCGCTCCAACTGGCCTCCCCACACCCATCGATGGATCGTCCGTCGATCCACACCAAACCGTCGCGACAGCTCCGCCCTGGTCACGCCTCGTTCCAGATAGTGCCTTAACAGCATCCTTGTCTCCCATCCGTGCATCGGTTCGCCGCTCCATTCCTGTTGGTTTTGCCAACAGACTGGCCCGACGTACATGTCCTCGCAATCTTCAATGTGGGACATTTTCGATTGACACAAATGGGACATTTACAGTTGTCCGCTACACGAGCGGCGTTTGCCTCGTTTATCGCCGCTACCACTTCGTTGTAACCATACTTCCGGCCTCTCCGAACGTAGTAGTCCGGCCCCCAGAATTTCTCCACCTTCCTGAAACCGAGGTCCCCCGACCAGACCGGAAGTTTCTTTTTCCGTTCCGGGCTAAAGCGGTAGTCCGTGGCGTAGAATGCCGACGTGTCCTTCAACCAGGATGAGGCCAACGCCTTCTTGCCGGTTGCAGCGATGGACAGCGCCTTGAGCAGATAGTCGACGCCGTCTTCCTTGGTCCCGCCGTGGAACGACGCTTTCTTCAGCCCCTTCACGAAGTACCAATAGCCTGGATGATCCGTGGACACGTGGAAGACACTCTTGCCGCCGCTCTTGCCGTTCATGTTCGTACGTCCGAGCTGCAGTTCATAGGTTCGTGCCAGGATGTAGTAGGGAGCGGACTTCCGATAGGACCGAGGCAAGCTGTCGGGTCCTTGGGTCAGCGCGGCGAAAGGAACTTCGTCACGCAGCGGCTTCAGGCCCAGCAAGGTCCTGTAAAACCATTCCGCAATCGGGTCTCGATCCGTTGCTTGCCGCACCTTCCCCGACAGGATGTCGTCCGCGAAGGCTGACGCGGGATAGTGGTCATCGCCCTTGCTGTCGATCTCGGTATACCGAAAGAACCGGGCCCGGGTGCCGGAGAGGTGCCTCCGCTGCTCTCCCTCACGCCTTTCGGCCAGTTCCGCTGCTCTCGCTTTTTCGAACTCGTCGGCGTGCGTGGCGTGCGGGAGCAAGCCCATCCCGCAGCAAATGGCGGCAAGCAGAAGGAGAAGATCCCTCGGTCTCGGAAACATGGAGGAGATCCTCCCGTAGGCGGCTGTGTGGATGCGTGCAGGTTCTTGGGGAGGCTTACGGCGCTGCCTCCTCGTCCGTCTCCACCGGCTGGTAGATCTCGCTGCCGGACTTCTTGAACTCCTTGGCCTTCTCCTGCATGCCCTCGGTCAGCGCTTGGTCGGCGGCGATGCCCTTGCCGGCGGCGTAGTCGCGGACGTCCTGGGTGATCTTCATGGAGCAGAAGTGGGGGCCGCACATGGAGCAGAAGTGGGCGACCTTGGCGCCTTGGGCAGGCAGGGTCTCGTCGTGGAACTCCTGGGCGGTGTCGGGGTCGAGGCTCAGGTTGAACTGGTCCTCCCAGCGGAACTCGAAGCGGGCGTCGCTCAGGGCGTCGTCGCGAATCTGGGCGCCGGGATGTCCCTTGGCCAGGTCGGCGGCGTGGGCGGCGACCTTGTAGGTGATGACGCCGTCCTTGACGTCCTTCTTGTTGGGCAGGCCCAAGTGCTCCTTGGGGGTCACGTAGCAAAGCATG
The DNA here is from genome assembly GCA_026712905.1 of Deltaproteobacteria bacterium. Lineage (NCBI taxonomy): Bacteria > Pseudomonadati > Myxococcota > Myxococcia > Deltaproteobacteria bacterium. The sequence continues at coordinate 27 of JAPOPM010000269.1, read as the reverse complement.
GCGGTGCCGTACCAGCCGATCATGGCG
>JAPOPM010000268.1 GCA_026712905.1 Deltaproteobacteria bacterium | reverse complement strand
TGCATGACGAGGGGGGCGCTCCGGAGCCCGTTGCCGGCGAGCTTCCCCTGAAGGCTGCGCATGTAGGCGACGATCTTGGGAGCGATGTAGGAACTGAAGATGGTCGTGGTGGTGCGCTCGTATTCCCCCAGGAACGGCGCGATGTCGCTGGAGCAGCTTACGTGGACCTCGGGGTGCGTGCGGCGGACCACATCCGCCACGGCCTTCTCGTGGGCGTTGTTGGCGATGGACCAGAGCAGGCAGACGGCAACGGACTCCACCCCCTTGCCCACCAGCCGGTCGACGGCCTCCTCGATCCGCCGGATGTCGGTTTCGACGAGCACCGATCCCTTGTAGTCGATCCGGCCCGGCACTTCTTCCGTGAGACCCCGCGGAACCATCGGCTCGGGCTTCTCGAGCGCCGCCACGTGAGAGGATTCGGTCTCCGTCAGCCCCAGGTGCACGTTGCCCCGCATCATCAGGAACGTGTCCGGAAAGCCCTCGGTGACCACCAGCCCGGTGACGGCACCGGCACGGGTGATGAGCGTGTTGTCGGCCACCGTGCAGGCGTGGAAGAACAGGCGTGTGGAGCGAAGGAGAGCGCCGATGTCCGGCAGCCCCAGGTTCTCGGTGGCGTTGTGGAGCGCGTCGACCACGCCCACGGAAAAGTCATGCGGGGTCGAGAGCGCCTTTCCGATGGTCAGCTTCCCGTCGCTGTCCAGGACCACGCAATCCGTAAAGGTGCCGCCGATGTCGACCCCGATGATGTATTCCATGAAGACGTTCCTTCGGCCACACTGCCACGCGGCGTCGTGACAAATCAAGGCACGGGCGCCATCCCATCCGTGAATACATCCCGGTAGACGACCTCGATCCGTTCAACCTCTTCATCGGTGAGCGCGGCGAATTCCCGCTCGCGGCCGCGACCGGACAGCATCCCGCCGTTCTGGTGCAGGAAGCGGAACAGGAGGTCGGCCAAACGGTCCGGCAGATCGAGCATCAGGTCGAGCTCCGCGCGGAACGCGTCGTATCGTTTCAGGAAGGCAGCTTCTTCCGGCAGGTCCTGCTCGATGGTGCGCTGTACGCAGCCGTACAGGAATTCCGTCTGGGGCGTGGCATCGAGGAACCGGTAGAAATCGCCGGTGTCGTTGAGCACACGGACATTGCCGTCGTCGGTGGGCTCCCAATCCACCGCCGGGAGGAGCCTGCGCGAACAGTCCTCCAGCGCCGCCCGGTAGCCGTCCATCCGGTCCAGGATCACGGCCGATATCGGGAAGACGAGGCCCGGCGGATTGAACCCTCTCTTGGCCAGGACGTGGTGGATCAGGTAGCGGTGCAGCCTGCCGTTGCCGTCCTCGAAGGGATGGGTGAAGACGAACCCGAAAGCGAGCGCCGATGCGGCCACGACCGGATCGAGTTGTTGCGCCGCCCGCCCGTCGAAGGCCACCAAGCCGCCGACCAACCCTGGCAGATCGTCGGGCCGGGCGCTGATATGCACCGGGATGGGCATGCGTGTCTCGCGATCGTGCTCGCCGATGAAACCGCCCTCGGTCCTGAGTCCGGGGCGCAGGAACCGGAAATCGCCGATCACGATACGCTGCAGACGCACCAGTTCGTCGAGGTCGATGACTTGCCGACCGGCCTGTGCGATGGCGCGGCCCCACCGTTGAATGCGGTCTTGCCGCGGACGCTCGCCTTCGATGGCGAAGCTGGACCGGGAGTCGTTCAACAAGAGGAAAGTGGCCGTTCGCGCCAACAGGTCGCGCGGCACGGCCGCGGCCGCCTGCCGCGCGCGCGCCGGCAGGTCCATGCCGACGAAACGTTCCAGCGCCTCCGTCCGAAAGACCAGCGGGCAGAAATCCGGCGTGCCGGGCAGATTGTTCTTCACGCGATGCCGTGAAGAGGTCTCGGCTGGCGCGGCATATTGGCGGTCGGGATCGACCACATGCGGGTAGGCGCCACGATCGGCATCCGGCAGATCGAGCCGTTGTCCGGTCAGCCATTCATAGAGGAACCAGATGCGCCGCGCATAGGAGCCCGTCGGTTTCGTTCGGACGATGGCCTCGACCGGACCGGGACCGGTGGCGACGAACAGGCGCTTGAGGACGGCCAGATCGAGGCCCTCATACTTGAGGGCGAAGGTCAGTTGTCCGTCCAGGCTCGCATCCGGCGCGTAGCGCGGCGAATAGATGCGCCATCCGCCCTCCTCCAGACGCCTGTGACGCTCGCCGATAGCGCTCAAGGTGCGCGGCAGCGGGACGCGAAGACCATGCCCTCCGATCAACGCGGCGTAGCCTGCCGGTACGGCCGGAACAGGGAGCCGTCGCTCTTGAAATACGGTGACCGGTCGTGAAATTTGAATCCTTGGAACCATATTTTCTGATGAATAATTCCAAAAATTCATAAGAAATGAAGATTAGTTAAAACTAGGTGAGGCATGTTGACCTGATAATAAGATTAGATGCTGACGAAATACGATACTACATGGATGATTGCATGAAAAACGAATTCCACGGCTGGACCCAAAGCGGCGGGGAGCGCTGGCCGCCCCTAGAAACAGGCCACTAGGAGCCTGCGCCGCAGAAGACTGGTTGAATTCTCACACCCCCGGATCGTCATTCCCGCGAAAGCGGGAATCCAGGGGTTGGGCGGGGTATAGCAGCGTGTTCCCTCGCCCCACCGCCCCTGGATTCCCGCTTTCGCGGGAATGACGATCCGGGGGTGTGGCGCCTCTCTCAGATGGAGTCTTGACACGCCTGTTTCGCGGGAATGACGATCCGGGGCCTAGCGCTGCTCCCGGATCCGGGCGCGGAGCGCTTCCGTGGCGGCATCGTCAACCCGTATTTCCGAATCGTCGAGGGCGACGCCGTATATGTCCCGAGCCGACTCCGCCGAGACGATGCCGTTGACCACATCCCGCAGCACTGCCTCGGGGTCCCGGTCCAGCGGGTCCCCGTACCCTCCGCCGCTGGCCATGCGCATGTACAGGACGCCGCCGTCGCGCAGGTCGAAGTCGCAATACGGCAGCATCTCCGAGGTGCCGCCCATGGCCTCCACGTCCTCCGGGTGGCGGTTCTCCCGGATTGCGTCCCAGACGGTTGTGTCTTCCTTCAGCACCAGCAGGCTGGGGGCGGCGGACAGGCCGCCGAAGACGCCCTGCCCCGAGTTCCGCAACCCCGAGACTCCCAGCGCCACGCCCTTGATGCCGCCCTCGGGGGCGTCGTGCACCGTCAGCGCGGTCTCCGCGCCGGCCCCGCCCCGGTAGCGCCCGGCCCCGGCTCCGTCCATCAGGTGGCGCCGGAACAGGTAGAGGATGGGGAAATTCTGCTCCACCCACTCGACGTTCTGGCACGAGTGCCAACCGCGTCCGCCGGAGTCCACTCCGTCCTTGCCGGCGCGGGCGCCGTATCCGTCGATGGCCCCTTCGGAAAGGCTCGACACGTAGTAGCGGCCGTACTGGTTGACGCCGGCGTGGCGGGCGAAGCGGTGGCCCGCGTTGGACGCCATCACCTCGTGCCGCCAGCTCTCGCTGGTGGCCAGCATCTGCATCAACACCGCGGGGGCCAAGTAACGGCACGTAGCCGCGCCCGAGGTGGTGTTCAGCGACACCGGGGCGGGGTATTGGGCATTGACCACCGTCCCCGGCGGAGCGACGATCTCGATGGGGCCGAAGGCGCCGTGGTTTCGCGGGATGTCGAACCCGATGGTCTCCAGGACCGCGGCGAAGCAGGTCCCGAAGGTCGCGTGGTACGGCATGTTGATGCCGGTCCTGGCCTGGGGATCGCTGCCGGTGAAGTCGAAGATCAGGCGGTCGCCCTGCTTGTTCAGGGTGAGCTGCATCTTCCACGTCTCGTCTCCCTGGATGAGCGCGGTGTCGCTCCAGGAGCCGTCGGCGAACTCGCCGATGCGCTCGCGCAGCACCGACTCGGTATACTGGATGATCTCCGCCGCCACCTGTTCCAGGAGCTCGGAGCCGTACTGGTCGGCGATCTCCTGTCTCCGGGCCTTGGCGATGTTGTTGGCGGCGATCTCGCACTTGAGGTCCAGCCCCACCATCACCGGCTGCCGGGTCATGTTCAGCAGGGTGTCGAAGACGTCCTGGCGGAGCTTGCCGCGCTCCACCAGCTTGAGCCCGGGCACCCGCAGCCCCTCGTGACAGATTTCCGTGGCCCCGGGAGAGTTGCCGCCCGGCGACATGGCGCCGATGTCCATGACGTGGACGAAGGTGGCGCTCCAGGCGATGCGGCGGCCTTCGAAATGAATGGGAGCGATGACGTAGACGTCGGACTGGTGGATGGCCGCCACGTACGGATCGTTCAGCAGAAAGACATCGTCGGGATCGATGCCCTCGCCGTCCTCGAACCGCTCGATGATCTTCTTCACGGCGACGCCGGCGCAGGCCACGTGCTGGCCCAGGGACTCGCCCGCCGACAGCACGTCTCCGTCGGCGGTGTAGAGCGACGCCATGTAGTCGTGTTGCTGCGTCGTGTTCACGGTGCCGCCGACCCGCTCCAGGGTGATGCCCATCTCCCGGGCGATCTGGTACAGCCGGTGCGACAGGATCTCGAGGGTGATGGGATCGACGTTGCCGTTGCCGGTTGCGGTCATGTTGCCTCCTGGCCGACGTGGATCACGATATTCCGGAACGCGTCCATCTCCGCGCGGTCGTTGGGGTTCACCACGATGGTGGTGACCGGCGTCTCGATGATGGCCGGGCCGGCAATGGCGGCGCCCGGAGACAGGCGCTCGAAATCGTAGATGTCGGTGGGGGCGAAATCTCCGTATTCCTCGAAGTACGCTTGCCTCCGCCCCTTCCGGGCCTCCCTTGCATCGCCCGGCGCCAGACCGCTCTTTTGCACCGTCGGCCTGGCCAGCCTGCCGATGGCCGTGACCCGCAGCGACAGCATCTCCCTGCCCGCTTCCGGATACCCGGCGCCCTGCCCGAACGACTGCTCGTAGAGATCGTCGAATCGGGCGTAAAGCCGCTCCAGATCATCGTCCCCCACCGGCTCCCGCCCCGGCACCGGCACGTTGATCTCGTTGACCTGGTAGCGGTAGCGCATGTCCACGCTCCGCAGGATCTCGGTGCCGTCGTCCTGGAAGCCGGCGCCGGCCAGGTCCGCGGCGGCGCGGGCGCGCAACGTCTCGAAACCGGCGTTGAGGCGAACGGGGTCCAGCGGCGCCACCACGTGGTCCGACATGCCGTACTCGTAGGTCACGTCCGCGGAGATCAGCCCGGTGGCCGCGTGGACGGAAGCCGTCAGCGGAACCACCACCTTGCCCACGCCGAGTTGGAGCGCGCAACGGGCCACGTGCACGGGCGCGGACCCGCCCATGGCAACCATGGTGAACTCCCGGGGATCGTACCCGCGCTCCACCGTACAGCGGCGGATGAGGTCGCTCATGTGGGCGTTGATAATCCGGAAGATCCCGCCCGCGGCGTCCACCACGCTCATGCCCAGGGGCCTGGCGATGCGCTCCTCGATGGCGGCCATGGCCCCTTCCTTGTTCAGCGAGAGACGGCCGCCGAGGAAGTAGTCCGGGTTCAGATAACCGAGGGCCACGTCGGCGTCGCACACCGTGGGCTCGGTGCCGCCGACGCCGTAGGCCACCGGGCCCGGAGCGGCGCCCGCTCCCCGGGGGCCAACCTTGAGCAGGCCCGCCGTCGGGTCGATCCAGGCGATGCTGCCGCCGCCCGCGCCAATGGACGCCACCCAGATCTTGGGGCCAGGATGCGGTAGCGCTCGAACACCGGCTGGTAGTCGCGCTCGATGACGCCGTTCCGCACCAGGCTGACCTTGAAGGTGGTGCCGCCCATGTCCGCGGCCAGAACGTTGGGCTCGCCGATCAGGTCGCCGATGAACTTGCTGCCCACCACCCCTGCCGCGGGCCCGGATTCCAGCGCGCCAATGGACCGCTGGGATGTCGCCTCGATGCTGAGCATGCCGCCGTAGGCCTGCATGACCAGGGGGTCGTTGCCGAGCCCCTTGTCCGCCAGGCTTTGCCGAAGGTTGCGCAGGTACGAAGCAATCCGGGGGCCGATATAGGCGTTGAAGATGGTGGTGGCCGTGCGTTCGTACTCCCCCAGGAACGGCGCCACGTCGCTGGAGCAACTCACATGTATCCCGGGGTGCTTGCGGCGGATGACGTCCGCCACGGCCTTCTCGTGGGCGTCGTTGGCGATGGACCACAAGAGACACACGGCCACCGACTCGACGCCCTTGGCCACCAGCCGTTCCACCACCTCCTCGATCTGCCGGTCATCGGCGTCAATCAGCACCGAGCCCTTGTAGTCGATGCGTCCCTGCACGCCCTCGGTCAGGCTTCGCGGCGCCAACGGCTCGGGCTTCTCCAGGGCCGCGATGTGCTGGCCCTCGGCCTCCGTGAGTCCGTAGGTCACATTACCCCGCATCATCAGGAACGTGTCCGGAAAACCCTGGGTCACCACCAGCCCCGTCCGCGCCCCGCTCCGGGTGATGAGGGTGTTGTCGGCCACCGTGCAGGCGTGGAAGAAGAGGTACGTCGAGCGGAGCAGGTCCTCCACGGACGGCAGGCCGAGATTGGCGGCTCCGTCCGCCAGAGATTCGATGACGCCCCGCGAGAAGTCGTCCGGCGTCGACAGCGCCTTGCCGATGGTCAGCTTGCCGTCGCCGTCCAGGATGACGCAGTCGGTGAAGGTGCCGCCGATGTCCACGCCGACTATGTATCGGCCTCGGGAATCACTCATAACTATTTGATAGTTTTGAATTCAAGGCGACGGTAGCGCTGGAGGTGCTGCGATGCGGTGTCCCGTAAACCGTTAACCGCTTCGCGGCGCGAACCCTGAGTAGCGGCACTGCGCGAATCGCCCAATCTCTCGCGCACAACCATGGCTGGTGAGGTCATCGCAAGCAGGTCACGCGGCCTCGCCGACGGTCACGCTGACACGTTTCCCCAACCGCCGCAAGGCAAGGTCGATGGTGGCTGCCTTCGTGACATGATCCGGACTCAGCATGTGCCGCACCTCACTCTCGGCGACATCGAGGCCACGGGCGAGACGACGTACGACATGCCCGCCTTGCGGAACGCCTCGTAGAGGGCCGCCTTCAGCGCAATCGGCACCGGAGGAACGACAATCGGCTGGCGCCTGGTCGCGCGCGACGGTTTAGGCAGGTCCTTACCCTCACGCATCGTAGCCGCGATCAACTCTCGAAGCCGGGTGGGTTGCGTTGTAAGTTACATCCATGGCCTTGTCGTAGATGGTAGCAGAGCCCATGGCGATTTCCTGCAGCCATCCGTTCAGGTCGTTGGAAAGACTGCTGGCAACAACCCCTGTGTCGTCACCGAGAGCTTGTCGGCAATCGGCAGAGTAGCACCCAATGCTTTCTTGAAACGGGTCTTCATTCCTCCCATGGCACCAATCGTGAATCCTGCCTTCCCGGAGGCGGCGTAGGCGGAACCCGCCACGGAAGGTGCCGCGTCGGCAACTTTGCGGGAGCCGGCGCCGGAACCTTCGGCCGCCGCGGATATCTTGTCCGCAGCTTTCGCGGAAGCATTCTTCACCTGTTCGGCGGCCAGGTTCGTCGCCTCCCTGATTCTATTGGAAACCGATCAAGATTCTCTCCCGCGGCAATCCTTCATATTCTTCTTACTGACGCTCGACCGGACATGTCTGTATCTTTCACCGGGGCGGCGCCTAATCCGCCGATCCTGTGGGGTCGAATCGTATATCGGCCGACGGAAAACCCCTGGTCAAGGCTTTCATGGCGGTGAGCCATTTCTGGCCTCCCCACTGATTGGAGAAGGCATATGTTTGTCCATCGTGGCAAATCAACTCGTCGTCCTGCGTGTACCATCTACGCGGATCAAACGTCTTGCCCTTTCCCCGGCGTATCAAGCTCATCGCCTCGACAAATTCGCTCTCGGTCAGGTGTCCCTGCGCTCCTCCGCGGAACCTCCTCTCGAAAAAACGCTCGCCCACCGCAGCTGAAATTTCTTCCGGAGCATGCCCCAATGCCACCAGGGATTGGACAACCCTCAAAACGGCGTCCCTCTTCGACAAATTCGGGTGCATGTTGCCTGAAACCGACACGTCGTAGCGGGTCGTGTCCCTATTGCCCTTGCCCGTCCGCCTCTCTCGCTGGACTTTCTCCCTGAGTTGGACTTGATACTCCTCGGCCTCGGGAGAAGGTTCAACGAGTCTGTGGAGATTTCGTAGATGGACATGGGTATCAACTCTTGAAAGTTTGTTACCGCTGCCGGCCAGGCTCAAAGCCCAACACGTGCACGCGCAGTCGATCAACGGGGGCGTATTGCAGTTCGGCAACGCTCCACCGCAACCGCGAGTTCCTCGACACCACCCGGAGCCGCCCGGCTACGAATCGCCGCTATTCCGATGGTCTTCTGTGCCGGCAGATCGCGCTCCGGGACCACGTAGAACTCCCAAGCGCCAGGGTCCCGTTGGTCTGCCGTGTCACGTTGCTCTCCGTGCCAGGCAAACACGTAGATGTCGGCATGACGTCCGGTCTGGTCGACCCATTGTCCGCCGCCATTGATCCAATACCCGGTTCTGGGAGCGATGTCGAAGCGGGGGAGACTGCTGCGTTCCCCCCAACCCTGCGCGAACGCGGATTGCTTGACCTCCAGCCTGACGCGCGACTCGTGCTCACAGTCCCATGAATCCCACGGAGTCATGCGCTTCCAGCCGCTGTCCTTGAGTGCGAGAGCCACGAGGGCTTCAACGTACTCGGATCTGTGGACGTTGTTCATCACCCGCCGGTCGTACGTCCGGCTGACCTCAGAGAGGACACTGGCAGGTGTGAGCGGTGATGTCATGCGATCGACCTTGATCGCCGTCTCGCAACGGCCCCGACGATGGCCGATCCTCCTTGACGGGTCCGAAGAGTTTGTGAGGTGGTCCCGGAAACCCGGACAGGTTGTTAAGGTGTATTCCACCGACCAAGCATCCGGCGTAGGCCGGAGATTACCGAGAGGTCGCGTCGTTGAACAGGAGCGCTCTCCGATCACCTCAAACTCGTCCGTGCATCCCGACCGACCGCTGGAACGACGAGTTGTGGGGCAGTGGATTTGGGCCAAGATTATCGACCGCAATTGTCCGGTTTTGGTTGACCCGTCCTTTATTTCTTGGGGAGACTCGTTACGACTTGTTTGACGGAGTCCCGAACGCGTCCCACCAACTCTTGGAAATGCTTCCGAAGGGTTCGTTATTGACATAGGTGCCGCCAACATCCACGCCAACCAGGTACCGACCTTGAGATTCACTCATAAGCAATTGATATCACTGCGTAAATCTAGAGGTAAGAACTGCGGAGCGCCACTTGCGCAACGGTTACCGTAAGCATACTGTAAGCGGATTCATTCTCGTCCGTGCGCGCTGCAGCGCGGCTCTGTCGCTCTGTCGCGGTGCACCCACCGTTCCAGCGAAGCCCAATCGCGGGTTTTCCGTCCCACAGCCCTCTCGCAGCAGACCACCCATCTTCGCCGCTGTCGAAAATCGTCTCCTCGAATTTCCATCGGCCGGGACCAGCTTCTTCCCTGAATGTAGCGAACCTGTCAGGTGAGGAACCGAGTGCGTCAGTCGCGTACGCTTGGATCTGTGCGGGAGGGACTCGTAACCACCGATCCTACC
>JAPOPM010000267.1 GCA_026712905.1 Deltaproteobacteria bacterium | reverse complement strand
GTGCGAGTACATCTCCTCAAACTCCCGCGTCAGTCCTTCAAGCGCCCTGTTCACCATCTTCCGTATCGCTCGCAACGGATGGTCCGCTGGCACTCGCGCCTCCGGAGACACATAACTGAACATCCCTTCCTGACGCGGATCTGTTCCTCTCATCCTTTACTCCCTGTGACTACGAATATGATACTTATTGTTATCCGCGTCAGGCGGAGTTTTTCAACAACCTGCTAGGTCGCCACCTTGGAGTATTTCCCGAGGGCCGGAAGGACAATCGGTGCTGACGCACGGGCACCCGCACGCCAACGCCTCGATAAGGACCAACCCCAACCCTTCACGCACGGAGGACAGCACGAACAACGCGGCACGCGACATGTAGGCGAACGGATTGGTGGTCCACCCTGGCATCGAGACCCTATCCATGAGTCGGCTGTCGTTCACAAGACGTTCGAGGTCCCCTCTTTGTCGACCTTCGCCGAGAATGACCAGGCGGCAGGCCCGCTTCGCGGCGAGTCGGGCGAATGCCTGGATCAGGGTGGAAAAACCTTTTTCGGGGCTGAGGCGGCCGGCAGCCAGTATGACCGGTTCTTGGCCTTCCATTAGCCACGGATGATTCGGGCTTTCCGCGGCCTTGGCCGTTCCAGGACCGAGGTCATGGCTTCCGCCAGGGGTAAGGGGTCGCCCACCGGGACCAGCGGCCCTAGTTCTCCGCCCCGGAGAATTTCCGCGGGACCGGTAGGGCAGTCCGTGCTGACGCAGGGACTGCCGCACGCCAGGGCCTGAATGAGAACTCCCGGGAGACCTTCGTACCGCGAAGAGAGGACGAAGAGCGCGGCGCGCGACATGAAGGCGAAGGGATTGTCTACCCAACCGGGCAGGGACGCTCGGTCGGTCAGGCCGAGATTCTTGAGCAAGCGCTCAAGGCGTCTTCGCCTTCGTCCTTCCCCAAGGATGATGAGCCGACACGGCCGCTCCTCGGCGACGCGGGAGAAAGCCTTGATCAGCGTTGGATAGTCTTTTTGTGCGGAGAGTCTTCCGGCGGAAAGAATGACCGGCGGTCCCCCGTCCTCCATCCAGGGATGGGCGGCCGGACCGGCCATCCGAATGCTGAGGTCCGGTGTGACAACTGGGTTTATGGATGACCGAGACCTTGGTCGGAGGTACGCCGATCGTCCTGACCAGACCGTCCGCCACACCCTGCGACACGCACACGAAGTGTGACGCCTGACCGAACAGACGCCGGTAGGAGCGCCTATGGGCGTGCCGCCGGCCCTGAACCACATCGTTTCGGATTGTGGGCACGACCGGCGGCGGATGAGAGCCCGATAACCGACAAGCCAACAGGGTCGCGATCTTGGCGCGAGGCAGACTTGGAACGATGCAATCCGGTCGTTCACGGCTCACGTACGTCGAGACTGCGCGGACGTATCGGACGAGGCGCGCATCCGGGAGACAGAGCGGGTCCCACCGGAGCGCGTCCATAATGCTCAGCCAATCCCCCGATTTCGATGGCACTGATAGCTGAGTTAGATTGGCGAGAATCTCATTGGCCTTCACGCTCTTCTGCGTGCGGTCGTCCAGTATGCGATCTACGACGAAAAGGCGGGCCTTTCGCGGGACCTCCGCGGGATAGTGGATACGCGCCCCAAACAGGACGATGTCGACTCGGTGACCCCGTTCGATCAAGAGCACGCACCGCATCCAGATGGTTGATGCCAGGGAGCTTCGGCACGCTCTTATCCAGGGATCTCGACTTCCCGGATCTCGGCCCCCTCCAACAGGTCGTCGACGACGCTAAGGTACTCCCGAATGGCGACCCCGATATTGGCCAGCGCCTCTGCCTCCGTGTCACCCTGGGACCAGCAACCGGGCAGGCCGGGTGCTGACACACTGTATCCTTCGTCGGTTTGATACAGGGCAATCTTGTATCTCATGGCTTGCTCCCTGCCGGATCATACTCTCCGTCGTTGTGTGGTCAGGTACGGCTCATCCACGACGGCCCGCTCCTCACACCTGCAACCCGCACCCCTCGAACGCCTCCCGCGTCCGCTCCTTCTCCCCCTCCGTAAGCGGGAGGAACGGCGGGCGCACCGTGCCGCCGACCTGCCCCAGGAGTTCCTGCCAGTGTTTCTGGTGGGCGTGGGGCTTGCCGCCGGGGCGGCTGGAGGCCAGCGCCTCGCGCACGGGGTTGAGGCTGTCCCGGACCTGGCGCGCCTTCTCGGCCTGGCCGTCGAAGGCGAGCTGGGTGTACTCGTGCATGCGCCGGTCGTTCCTGGTCTGGAGCAGGTAGGGCGGCGAGGAGCACAGGTAGAGCTGCCAGCCCAGCTCCACGATGTTGTCGAGCCATTCCTCCTCGGAGGCGGTGCTGACGATGAGGCGGTCGCCGGCGAGCCGTGTGAGGTCGGCGTACATGGGCCGGGGCACGGAGTACTTGATGGCCACGATGTTGGGCAGCTCCGCCACGCGCTCGCACAGCTCCGGGCTCATCAGGTAGCCGGAGTCCGGGTGGCTCCACATGGCGATGCCGATGTCCACGCGGTCGCACACCGCCTTGTAGTAGTGGTAGACGGCGTCGTCCCGGTCGGTGACGAAGTGCAGCATGGGCGCGTGCACCACGATGTAGTCGGCGCCCACGGCCTCGGCGTGGCGCGCCAGCTCCACCACGGTGTCGAAGTTCTGGTCGGAGCAGGACATGATGGTGCCCGCCTTGCCGGCGGTCTCCTCCACGGCGATCTCGAAGTTGCGCTTGCGCTCCTCCAGCGACATGGTGAAGAACTCTCCCTGCTTGCCCGCGATGAAGAGCCCCTGAATCGCCAGATCGTCCACCCAGTGCCGGATGTTGCGGCGCAGCCCCTCTTCGTCGAACGAGAAGTCCTCCCTGAAGGGGTTCATGGCCGCGGCCCAGACGCCCTTCATGTTCGCGCGGGCGTAGTCCTTGGCGTCGTGCTTCGAGTACTTCATGGCGGTTCCCTTCCGGCGGCGGCCCTTCGCCGCTGTCTGTGAGGATGTGTGCCTGAATTCAACGAGTTGCGTATCCGAATTCGTTGCTGAATTCAATGCCGCGCCTGCCGCGGCGGACTCCGGACATGTCTGCAAAATGTTTGCTATGCTAGCACTTTTCGGCTATTTATGATGACATGATGTACACGCGGATCGCGCGGGCGCCGGCGCGCAGCTTCTTCCTCTTCGGTGTGCGGGGCGTCGGCAAGAGTTCATGGGCGCGTGCGACCCTGCCCGACGCGCTGCGTCTCGACCTGCTGGATGAAGCGCTGTTTCACGACCTGTTGGCCGATCCCTCGTTGTTCCGGAATCTGGTTTCGGCCATCCCGCCTGGCGATTGGATCGTCATCGACGAGGTGCAGCGCATTCCCGCTCTGTTGAACGAGGTGCACCGCCTGATCGAAGAACGCGGCCTGCGCTTCGCCCTGCTCGGTTCCAGTGCGCGAAAGCTCAAGACCGCGGGTACGAACCTGCTGGCCGGACGGGCCATCCGCAAGGCGATGTACCCGCTGGTCCCAATGGAACTCGGGGCTGATTTCAACCTCGAAGACGTGCTCGCGTACGGCAGTATCCCCTTGGTGTGGACCGCGGAGGGGCGTCGGGAGGTGTTGGAGAGTTATACGCAACTCTACCTCCGGGAGGAGATTCGGGCGGAGGCCGTCGTGCGCAATCTGCCCGGTTTCGTTCGCTTCCTGCCCATCGCCGCGTTGCTGCACGGACAAGTCCTGAACGTCGCGGGCATCGCCCGGGACGCCGGCGTGGCGCGCCCCACCGTGGCGGGCTACCTGGATGTTCTTGAAGACACGCTCCTCACCTGGCGCCTGCCGGCGTTCGAGGCGAAACTGCGGGTCCGTGAGCGGCGGCGGCCCAAGCTGTATTGGGTGGACCCGGGCCTCGTACGCGCCGTCAAACGCCAGCTCGGCCCCGTGTCCGCGGAGGAACGCGGGGCGCTTTTCGAGGGCTGGGTCCTGAGCCTGTTGCGCGCCCACGCGGAAGAACAACCGCTATTCGACAGCATCCACTACTGGGCACCCACGGAATCCAGCACCGAGGTCGACTTCCTGCTCCACCGGGATGCCGAATGCCTCGCCATCGAGACCAAGGCGGCCAAGCGGTACCACACCGCCCTGCTCAAGGGCTTGCGCGCCATCGCCGGTCTGCCGAACCTGGCCCGACGCATTCTCGTCCACGACGGCGCCCGCGCCTTCCGCACCGAAGACGGCATCGACGTGTGGCCCGTGAAGCGGTTCCTCGATGCGTTGCGAACGGATGGCCTCTGGCCGTGAAGCCGGCTCGTCGGTTTATTTGCCGGCGAGCAGCTTGGGCCAGTTGACGTCGCCCTTGGCGATGTTGCCGGGTATATCCCCGGACCACTGTTCCCGCACCCCGAGACTGAAATTGAGGTAGAGCTTGCCGTCCACGATGCTCCAGGCATCCGGATCGATGGACGCCGTGTACCCCTGGCTCACCGCCCACGCGCAATAGCCCCCGTACCTGGGCGCGTATTTCTCCGGGTCGCCCTCGAACAGCGCCTTGTTCCCGGCGCTGGCAAACGACCAGGTCGCTCCCTTCCATTCGACCCGATGGGCGCGCTTGCCCGCCACCGGCTTGCCCTCGGTATGGTAGGCCACCGGGTCGTACCCCCGGATGGCGCCGCCGAGATAGGTCGCGAACACCGGGTCGAGCGCCAAGGCCGTCCCCGCCGTCGCAAGCAGTGCCGTGACAAAAAGCGCGGCCACCATCGACCGCCGGATACGCCGTGCGCAATTCATGGATCCCTCCTGTCGGATTCCAAAGTTCATACCTACATTCCAGCCCATTCCGCGCGTGTTTTCAATACACCGGACCTCCGCCACCCCACCGAATCCAGGGTCAAGCTCGGAACGACGTTGGAGTCACCCCCGTCCCGGGCATCGGGTCAGGCCCTCCCGGTGATGTTGGGTCCGCCCTCCATTACCGGGAGGGCCTGACCCGATGCCCGCGCACCCCACCCCACCCCACCGCGCGCACGCTGGCATCCACCCCCTTTTCGCATGTACTATCCCCTCCCATGCCCACCCCCCGCCGCACCATCCTCGCCTGGTGCCTCTACGATTTCGCCAACTCAGCCTTCACCACCCTCGTGGTGACGTTCATCTACGCCGCGTTCTTCACCAAGGTCATCGCCCCCGACGAGGTCACCGGCACCTGGCTGTGGTCCCGGAGCGTCAGCATCACCGCCGTCGCGGTGGCCTTGCTGTCCCCGTTCCTGGGCGTCCTCGCCGACCGCGGCGGCTACCGCAAACGCTTCCTCGGGTTCTTCACGCTGGTGGCCGTCCTCGGCACGACGCTCCTCTACACGGCCACGCCCGGAGAGGTGGTCAAGGCGCTGTTCTGGTTCACCGTGGCCAATATCGCTTTCGAGATGGGCGGGGTCTTCTACAACGCCTTCCTGCCGGACATCGCCGCGCCGGACCGCATCGGGCGCGTGTCGGGTTACGGCTGGGCTCTGGGCTACGTCGGCGGCCTGAGCGCCCTGGGAATGGCGCTGGTGGGCTTCGTGGACGCCGACACCCCGTGGTTCGGTTTCTCGAAGGAAGGCTACCAGCACCTCCGCGCCACGAACCTGCTGGTGGCCGGGTGGTTCGCCGTGTTCAGCCTGCCGCTGTTCCTGTGGGTGCGCGAGCGCCCGGCCCGCCCCGGCGCCTCGGGCGCGCCGCTCGCCGACTCCGCGCGCCAGCTTGTCCGCACCCTGCGCGAGATCCGCCGCTACCCGGACATCTTCCGCCTGCTCCTTGCCCGCCTCTTCTACGCCGACGGCCTCAACACGATCTTCGCCTTCGGCGGCATCTACGCCGCCGGCACCTTCGGCTTCACCTTCGAGGAGCTCCTGTTCTTCGGCATCGTGCTCAACGTGGCCGCGGGCGCCGGCGCCTTCGGCCTGGGTTTCGTGGACGACTGGCTGGGGGGAAAGCGCACCATCCAGATCAGCCTGTTGGGCTTCATCGCCGCCACCGTGACCGCCCTGCTCACCGGCCGGCGCGCGCTCTTCTGGGCGGCGGGTCTGCTCATCGGCCTGTGCGGCGGCCCCAACCAGGCGGCCAGCCGCTCCCTCATGGGCCGCTTCGTTCCCGAGGACAAGAGGAACGAGTTCTATGGACTCTTCGCCTTCTCGGGCAAGGCAACGGCCTTCATGGGGCCGTTCCTGCTGGGCGAGTTGACGCGCCTCTTCGGCTCCCAGCGCGCCGGCATGGCCGTGGTGCTGGTCTTCTTCGTCATCGGCCTCGCGGTGGTCCGCCGGGTCGACGAGGAGAGAGGGAAACGGGCGGCGTGGGGGGGTCCCGCAGGAACGCTAGGGCGGCCTTGACGCGGTTGTCCACCCTGAGCTTGGCGAAGATGCTGGTCACGTGCGCCCGGACCGTGCGCTCACTGATGAACGTCCGGTTGGCGATCTCGTCGTTGCTGCATCCGTCGGCCAAGAGGGTCAGCACTTCCAGTTCACGCCGGGAGAGGCTCTTGAGCCCGGGCATCTCGTCCGGGGGCGGCTCCGCGTTGTATTGCGCCGCGGCAATGGCAGCGAACTCCGCCGCCCTGGGCAGCTTCTCGTCGATCCACAGACCGCCTTCGTGGATCGTCCGGATGGCCTGGAACAGCGCCTCCGGCGCGGCGTCCTTCAGCATGTAGCCCCTGGCGCCGGCCTTGGCGGTATCGACGATGCTGTCCGGATCCTCGTACGCGGTAAGGATCAGGCAGCCGGTTTCGGGGAGCTCCTGCCTGAGCCGCAGCAACGTCTGGACCGCTTCACCCCCAGGCATCCGGAGATCCAGCAGCAGCACGTCCGCCTGCCCCGTCACCACCGCCGGTCCTACCTCCTCCGCCCGCTCCGCCTCGCCGGTCACCAGCAGGTCCCGTTGCCGCGCCAGAAGCCGTTTCAATCCCTCGCGAAACAGTGTATGATCGTCGGCTAAAACCACCTTTATGGGTGCCATGGTTCCGTCTCCTCGGACGCCTCTCGGGCGAAAGTCAATTTCTTAGCGGATTGACCCCAAAAGTACAACCTGGGTACTACGGATATGGGGCCATGGACCCCCGATAGAAGGAAAACAGTACATAACGCCAATTGTATAGCGACGGGGAAAAACGTAGAAAGCCTAGAGCAGAAACAAGGGTTGCAGGATCAGTTTGACGTACCATAATCTCGTTACCAAGGAGGAGGTCATGAATAACGTGTTGAAGAAGGCGCTCGGTTTCGCTGGTGCCTTGGTTTTATCGGCAGGCATGGTGCTTGCGGCATCGCCGGTCCAAGCGTCTGACGTGGATGCGAGGATTCAAGTCCTGGAACGGGAGCTGGCACAACTGAAGCAGAATCAGGAGAGTGCTCTGGCGGCCGAGATGAAGGGGCCGTCGTTCAAGTATAAGCCCGGTGGTGGTCTGACGATTGCCGCGGCGGACAACAACTGGAGCATCCGTTTCACGCAGCGGCTGCAGGTCTACCACACTGTGTGGCTGAGCAACGAGAATCCAGAGGCTGGCTACCAGAACCTGGAGCTGCGCATGCGGCGTTTTCGGCCGACGATCAACGTCTCGTCCCAGCAGGGGTTTTATGCGGTCACCTGGCTGCTCAACGATGGTAGCGATGGCACCGCCTTCGGTGGTGACGGATACATCAATTTCGACAAGTTGAACCCGTGGCTCCCGAGCTTCGGCTACGGCTACAGCCCGAGCTTTGCGGGTAATACGCAGGCAGGCGCTTTCCGTACGGAAGACACCCCCCTTCTGGATGGCTTGGGCATCGGCGGACAGCAAGACGGAAGTTTCGTGCTGTCCTGGAAGAAGTTGCCCGGCATGGGTATTTCCCAGATCAGTCACCTGCAACTGGCGTGGGGCCAGGACAATCAGAGCGAAACAGGCGCGGGAGACGACGGCAATAGCGTAGGTTTCGCACTGGGTCTGAAGCCTCTCGCGAAGGCCAAGGGAATGGGCGGCCTTTCCGTATCGAGCCTTTCGTACAGCATTGGTTACCAAGCCCATACTGATACGTCGTCCGGTGTGAGAGCCCGTACCCCCAACTTGGCGAACAGGCCGAACTTGATCAACATCGGTGCCGTGAACGCCGACACGACGTACGTGTCCCACGGCTTGGGGTGGTCCCCGTTGAAGTGGCTGTCGTTCTCCGCCAATTTCGCCACCTATGAGAGGGATCCGGGTAGTGGTGTTGACGTCGACGCTTCGGACGTTCGGCTTGCGGCACGGATATGGCTGTGGGGGCCCAAGAGCGGCATGATGGGCGGAAGCAAGGGCGAAGGCGGTATCTACGTGGCTCCGCTCTACAACACCGCCGATATCGACTATGACGGCGGAAGCTCCGAGGTGACCAACAGCGGATTGGCGGTCGTCTACAATGTTCCCGGCGGTTGGATGCAGGTCCACGGTGTGTGGGATTCATTCGGTTGTGAGGGCGCCTGTCCCGGTGAGAGTTTCAAGGATGTCATAACCGAAGAAGGTGAGGACTCTTTCAACACCTTCACGATCGCCATCGAGTACAAGTTCTAGCAATTTATCCCGAACCGGATAGTAGACACAGGGCCGCTCCGTCACGGAGCGGCCCTGTTTTTGTTTGAATGAAAGTGAGACCAGATTCGCTTGACGAAGGGCGACAAGTGGAATAGATACTCGCAACGGCGTTACGGAAGGGTGGTCTTGCCGGGGTCGTGGTGTTAGTTCTTTGCGCGACGGGTGGCTAGTTCGCGACCTGATCGGGTAGGGGTTGGTGAAACAAAGGGTTCATGGGGGAGCAAATGGTGCGATTTCGGCACGTGAGTTGGGGCCTGCTCGGTGCGGTTGTGGTTTCGAGTATTCTGGTGCTGTCCGTTTCGGGCTGTTGGAGGCCTGCGGGTATCGGCGTGGGTGGCAACTACAACGACGCGTTGCTGGAGTTGGGTAAGACGCAAAGGGGTGGGGACGTCAGGAAGGCCATCGCACACCTTGAGTATGTGGTTCGCAGGAACCCGCAGTACAAGGACAGCCTCACGCAGCTAGGGCGTGCCTACTACTATGACGGCAGGTACGGCTCCTCATTGGAAGTGTTGAAGCGCGCGCTGGCGCTGAATCGCGAGGACGAGATCGGCTGGATCGTCTTGGGCTTGACGCAGATGCGGCAGGGCGACGACGAGGCTGGCCTGGAGAGTTTCAAGGGAGGCCTGACGTTGCTGGTCCAGACGACGAGAGAGGGCTACCGGGAAATCCCAGATGAGTTCTGGGACGGCAGGGGGGTCGTGCGCCGCGCCCTCCGGCGGAGCATTACATTGGCCCGCAAGGGTGTCCTGGAAAAACGCCGGATCATTCAGTCGGGGGAACTCTTACTGCACCGCATCGACCGTGAACTCTATGACGCCGAGGATGACCAACGCCTCAGCGAGTATCTGGATTCCCGGCGGGATCCGAAGAAGGACAACTAGCGCATCAACTCCAGTCCGGACCCGCTGAGCAGACACTGAGCGGCTTCGGTCGCCTATAGATAGTGGGGCCTGAGGCTACCGTCGCGCAACTGCGTTTCCGCGGCTGCCAGCCGCTCCGGAGTCCCCATATCCAGCCAGTCCCCGTCGCAGGGAAAGCCGCAAAGGCGCTCGCAGCCGGCGAGCATTCGGGGGTAGGTGGCGCGGGTGATACTGAAGGGCTCCGGACCTTCCATGTACTGGAAGATCCGGGGCTCAACCACGTGAACTCCGGTGAACATGTGCTGCTCCAATGCGGCCGGCGTGGCGCTCGGGGTTTCGTGGTGCAGCAGTTTGCAGATTGTTCCCTCGGCGTCGGTCCAGATGGCCCCGTACTTGTCGGCCAAGGGATCTTTTCTCAGGACGAGCGTTGCCGCGGGTTCGCGAACCCGGTGAAACCGCAGCACTTCGTCCAGCCGTAGATCGATCAGCACGTCACTGTTCATGATCACGAAGGTGTCCTGGTCCAGGAACCTCTTGGCTCCCAGGAGGCCGCCGCCGGTATCCAGCAGCACGGGTTCCCGGGAATAGGCGATGTCCACGCCGAAACGCGAGCCGTCGCCCAGGTGCTCCTCCACTCGATCCGCGTGGTGGTGGACGTTGACCACGATCTCGCGAATTCCGTAGTGGCGCAGCAGCATCAGCGGGTAGTCGATCATGGGCCGGCCGTTGACCGGGACGAGGCACTTGGGCAGGTTGTCGGTGAGGGGCCGGAGCCGGGTGCCCAGACCGGCGGCGAAGAGCATCGCCTTCACGAGATCTCCTCGAAGTGCGCTGCCAGGACGGGGAGGAGTTGTTCCACCCCCGGCGCCCGCCTGAGATTCCTGCCGATGCGTCTCAAGGTCGGGGCGATGTATTGCTTGTAGCCAGGCTTTCCCTTTACCAGGTCAAGGTAGCGAAAACGGCCCACCACCTTAAAGTCCCGCTGCAGTGCGGAGAGCAGGTAGGACTCCACGAACTCGTCCCGGCCGCGCGCGGACTCGCCCCATTCTTGCCAGCGTTCGAGATAGTAGTCGATTAGCTGCTCTTCCACTGCCGGAGTGACAACTTGATCCGTCTCCCGGTCGTTCAGCAGCGACGCGAGATCGTACTGTGCGGGTGCCAGCAAGGCATCCTGAAAGTCGATGACCGCCACCGCGTCATCGAGCGTCATCAGGTTCCAGCTATGGAAGTCCCGGTGATTGAGCACCCGCGGCTGAGCCGAAAGATGCCCGGCGATGCCACCGAAGGCCTCGTCCAGAAGCCGCCGTTCGGATGCCGGCAAACTCCCCTTGTCACCCGCCTCCAGGCCGTACTCGATGAAGTGATCGAACTCCCAAAGGTAAAGCCGTTGGTCGAAGGCCTGCCGGAAAGCCATGCATTGGTCGTTCCTGGCTCGGGTGCCGCCAATCTGAAGCACCAGCAACTCGTCTATGGCCCTTTGGTACCACTGCAGCACCTCCACTTCGGGCGCCTCCCGCACCCGGTCCCATAGGCTGGCGTCCCCTAGGTCCTCGAGGAGCATCAGGCCCTGCTCCACCCATTGGCCGTAAATCGCCGGCACCCGGACTCCGATCCCTTGGAGAAACCGGTGGACGTTCAGGAAAGGCAGCTCCTCCGGGGGCTTGTCGAACAGCGCCAGCTCCTCCGACGAGACCGGCAGCCCTGAGTCGTTCCAGCTCATGACGATCACCGAGCACGGGGCGCCCCGCGCGTCGAGGCTCACACGGAAATAACGGCGGGAAGACGCGTCGCCGGCCAACGCCTCCCACCCCCTCACCCGCGCCCCAGCGCCGAAGACTTCGGCCACCTTGGCCGCCAGCTTATCCTTCAGCCCCTGCATGGGTCTTGATGTAGCCAATGGGCTTGCCGAATGCCACAAGCGGGCACCAATCTCCCCTCGAAGCGTCATCCCCCGCATTCCAGGCTGGGTCAAAACTCCGTCTGGCCACGAGACGGCACTGCGCTACGGATCGTCCTTCCCGCGGAACAGGTTGTGTCAAGACTCCACCTTGGCCAGGAACCGGCAGCGCCACCCCGAAGCGTCATTCCCGCGGAAGCGGGAATCCAGGGGTGGCGAGGTGCGGAAACGCCGCTGTAGCGCCCCGCCACCGCCCCTGGATTCCCGCTTCCGCGGGAAATGACGTTCTGTTGCGTAGTTGCTTCATGGCCTGTCACCGCCTGTTCCCCGGGGAATGGCGGTTCGCAAGGTCCGTGCTCGCTTCCTCCCCCCGCGGAAATGTGTTAGCCCCCTCCCTCATGTCGTTCCGTGTCGGCATGGCTCAGATCAACCCCAGGTTGGGCGACGTGGGCGCCAACATGGCCATCTACGAGGCCCGGGTACGCGAGGCCGCGGCCGCCGGCGTGGATGTCCTCGTGTTCCCGGAGTTGAGTCTCACGGGCTACTTCCTGCGCGACATGGTCCCGGACGTGGCCGTCCGCCTGGAGAGCGCGGAGATGCAGCGGCTCCGGGAGCTCAGCCGGGAGATCGCCCTTGTGGCCGGACTGGTGCTGGAGAGCGCGGACCACCGCTACTTCAACGCCGCGGTCTACCTGGAGGAGGGGGAGGTCCGTCACGTCCACCGCAAGGTCTACCTGCCCACCTACGGCATGTTCGACGAGCAGCGCTACTTCGCCCGGGGCGACCGCGTGCGCGCCTTCGACACCCGCCATGGGCGGCTCGCGTTGCTCATATGCGAGGACCTCTGGCATCCCTCCACGGTCTACCTGGCGGCGCTGGACGGGGCCCTGTCCATCGTCTGCCCCTCTTCCAGTCCCCTGCGCGGGGTCACCGACGGGGCGGACCAGGACGACAACGCGCGCTATTGGGAGCTCATCACCCGGACTTACGCCGAGACCTACGGTCTCTTCGTGGTGCACGCCAACCGCGTGGGCTTCGAGGACGGCGTGGGCTTCTGGGGCGGCTCCGGCATCCTCGACCCCTTCGGCCGAACCGTGTGCAAGGCGGACTACTACGACGAGGCGTTCGTGGTCGGGGAAGTGTCCCCCGAAGCGGTGCGGCGCAAGCGCACGCGCGCGCCGCTCATGCGCGACGAGGACGTGGACCTCACCATCCGGGAGCTGGAGCGTATCCGCCGCTAGTGGTATCCGCCGCTAGTGTGGTGTCTGGTTAATTCGCATAATAATATGCGGAGGATTTTTCGTTGTCGGCAAGGCGCGATGACGAGCAGTGGCGGGTACCACGCGAGGAAGACCCCGGGTCAAGGCCCGGGGTGACGTAACGCAGCCGACGG
>JAPOPM010000266.1 GCA_026712905.1 Deltaproteobacteria bacterium | reverse complement strand
GTCCGTTCGGCCAACCAGGCGCACGGGATCGCGAAAGCGAACGCCACCACCAGCGCCACTCCGGCGAACACCGCGGTGTTGAGAAACGCCTTGGCGGTGAAGGGATCCGTGTAGAGCAGCAGGAAGTTGTCGAGGCCGTACCTCGTGCCGGAGTCGTCCTCGACCTGCAACGACACCTGCACGATCACCACGAGGAAGACGACGACCAGCCCCAGCGTGACGAACGCGATGAGCGGGAGCGGCAAACGCTCCGCCGCGTGGCCTATCCGTAAACGCAGGGCGGCAATGGCCTCACCGCCCCGTTCTTCCGCGTGATACACCGCCGAACCTCGCGTCCGTTGCGCCTGGGAGCCTGCGCCGTGGAAAGACAGGAGTCGGGCGGGTTTGAAACTTGGCCGTGTAGGGTTTGTCCTACCGTCTGCCGCCCATAACCTACTGAAAACAAAGAGGTAAATGTTCCTCTTGGAAGATCGGATGATTCGCTCAGGAACAATCAACACATGGTCAACACGGCGCTTCGGTGACGATGTGACGATTCAAGTCTACCAACACGACCAAACCCGCATCGTCCGGCACCTGTGACGCCGAATCGGATGCAATATAGCACATGTGGCGGGCACCGGTCACGTCTGTCCCGGGTCCGCCCAACACGCGCTTACCCTCGATCGCAGGCAGCATACTAGCGGCGTTCCGACAGTGCCAACGGGTACTCCTCTCCGACGGAACCGCGATCAGCGGTTATGAGGAACGTCGCCACGTCGTACTACACGAATCTCCATGCTTCCCCGACAGCTCCGGCGGCTACTTCAGAGGCCGTAGTGGCGTGACGGCGCACGGCAGAATCGACAACTACGACTTCGTTAGGCTAGAAAGGTTGAGAACACATGACCGATCGGGATACACTTTATCTCGGCCGCCATCCTGTCCAAGAAACCACGACCACCTCAGTCCGGAGTCGCCAACCATCGACATGGAGGTCATGTATGTCCCTAATCGAAAACCTGCGGTGGCTGGACCGGAAGGAGCGCTTTGCGGTGTTGCGGGAGGCCATGGGCTTCGACCAGAAGGCGCCTCGCCTCGGTACCCGTTTCCGCAAGAAGCTGGAAGAGTGTATCCACGTAGAAGTACCAAAACGTGCCTTCCTCGGCATGGATTACCATCTGGACTGGATCGAGCTAGCGCTCTACATGGCCCAGCATCCGGACATCCGGGACGGAGGGCTCATTAAGAATCCCAACCGGGGCGCAATCAACGAGAACCAGCAAGACGTCGACCTTCTTGTCGCCTTCGAGACGGAAAGCAAGAGCGGGACGGTGACCCATCTGGTGCTTGTCGAGGCGAAGGCTTACCTGTCCTGGCAAAATTCCCAACTGGAGTCCAAGACTCGGCGACTTGGAGAGATTTTCGGCAGGGATGGTCGGCGACACAGGGCCGTGAAGCCTCATTTCGTGTTGATGACAAACCGTGTGCCGACAGGCATCAACACCGAAAACTGGCCGGACTGGACAAAGACCGGCGCGAAGCGCCGACTGGAGTACGATCTGCCCCCGCGCCTCAAGGCCACACGCTGCTCCGAGAGCGGCAAGCCTTCCAAGGGCGGGGACTATTTGAGCCTCCGTTACACTGCACGGCGGGACGCATGACAGAACTGCACTTAGATCGATCTGCCCGTACCTGGATGGCAGGATGCACGAATCCAGTTCGAGACGTGCTTTATGACGGAGAAGCGGATAGCTGGTCTGCTGCCGAAGGAACCTACGAGGGAGAGCCCAGGATCGCGATTCGCTGGAATGGGAATCACTCCCGCACAAGAGGGCGTTTTGGCTTTCCGGTAATACGCGGGAAACTATGTGGTTCATGGTGCCCGGGAACTGGAAGAGGCGGTGCGGAGCGCCATTCAAGTGTTGCGGAGGAAACAGTGAAACGTGATCCAGAGCTGTTGAGAGCGCTACTCGTCGAAATGGAAAGTTCGTACTCCCCCACTACAGTGGTGACAATTGATAGAAGTGCGGAGGATTGGCATCACTTCCAACTGCTATGCGACGAAGGGCTTGTGGATGAGATTGGTCAGGCCACTTTTCGCCTGACGAGTTCCGGCCATGACTTCCTTGACGCCATTCGTGACGAATCACGATGGCAAAAAGTGATGGGCCGTGTCCAGCAAACTGGAGGGGACTGGACCTTGGGTATACTCAAGGAATTAGCCCTTCAGTTTCTCAAGGAGACCGTGCTTCGGGGGTAGCTATCCTACCCGCTTTGCCCTGCGGAAGCGCATCTCCTTTCCCAAACCTGCCGGCGTCGATTACGACCTCTGATCGCGGGCCGCGGTAAGGCCCCTCGAGGTGGAGGGTATCGCCCCAGGCTCGTCCTTGAGCCAGAGGGAGTTGTCGCCGTCGACCACGCCGAATGGCCTCCGTGTAGACGGAGGCGGTGTAGTAGATGGTCGCGCCCCTTTTGCGGATTTGGCCCATGTGTTGGCCTCCGACGCTATGACAACCGAAGAGCGAGCAGCCAGCCTTGGCGCCCTGGTTCAAGAGAACGAGAAGCAGATAGCGGCTCTGCGTTCTTGCCTCAGAACCATCGGCAATGGCATCGAGAAACTGGCGACGCCCCTGGGCAATTCTCCCCATTCCATCGAGATTGCCGAACAGGGATTTCGCCTCTTTCACAGCGATCGAATCATAGTCGTCGACCCCCAAGACATCCGCACCAAGATTGTCGACCTCTAGGAAGCTCTGAAGAAGAAAGAGCAAACGGAGAGTCGCCTGACGGTGCCGCCAACATCCACGCCAACCAGGTACCGACCTTGAGAGTCACTCATAAGCAATTAATAATCACTACGTAAATCTAGGGGAAAGAACTGCGGAGCACCACGTTGCGCAACCGTTACCGTAAGCATACTGTAAGCGGATTCATTCTCGTCCGTGCGCGCTGCAGCGCGGCTCTGTCGTAACCGTTCGGGCTTGCCGTGGAGTATCTGGGCAAGAGGTGAAGTCGGTTCTTGGGACCAAGCAAATTCCTCGACTTCCGGTCTGCATCGTCTCCCCTCGCGCAAATCTCCACGGCAAGCCCGAACGGTTACGCTCTGTCGCGGTGCACCCACCGTTCCAGCGAAGCCCAATCGCGGGTTTTTCGTCCCACAGCCCTCTCGCAGCAGACCACCCATCTTCGCCGCTGTCGAAAATCGTCTCCTCGAATTTCCATCGGCCGGGACCAGCTTCTTCCCTGAATGTAGCGAACCTGTCAGGTGAGGAACCGAGTGCGTCGCGTACGCTTGGATCTGTGGGGGAGGGCCTCGTAACGACCGCTCCTACCCGGCAGCCATGCGGAACCGTTCCGCCGTTCCGGCGGGGGGCACCTGCGGTCCGGGAGTCCTCTCGGGCACGCACCGCCACCGGTCACTTGACCGTGAGACACGCGCACTCGGCGAGGTGCGCTACCTTGTGCGAGACGCTTCCCATTACCAAGCCCGCCACGTTGCCGAGACCCCGGCGGCCCATGACCACAAGCTCCGCCTTTTCATGCTCGGCTGCGGCGATGATGTTGCTTGCCGGGTCGCCGTCCACGACCTGGGTCTTCACGTCTTGGACGCCCATCGCCGACAATGTCTCGCGGGCTTTCTCGGCGATCCCTTCGCCGACCTTGCGCAGAGTCTCGGGCGACACCGGAATGGGACCCTGCGGGTAACCCGATGCG
>JAPOPM010000265.1 GCA_026712905.1 Deltaproteobacteria bacterium | reverse complement strand
CTCGCTCAACAACCGATACTCCTTCCCCGTCTTCTCGGAAAGCCATGCGGCGTACGCCCGTGCATCATCCCGGTTGACACAGACCACCGGTTCTCTTGCCGTCTGTCCGTATCCAGGGTCCCGCCACGAACGGTTGCCGTCGCGCCTCCACCTCTTCCCACGAAAGACATGACAACCGCCGGCCGTTTCACGACTCGTCTCCTTCGCGAACACTTCATACTCGGCGCGCGTCGCTTCGTATTTCCCCACGGCGAACCGCTTCCCGATTCTCACCTCGTGCCGCGGTCCCTCGTTTCCGTACCTCCCCAGTTCACCCCCCGGCGATCCCATCATGAACTTGCCTGCGGGTATCACCACCATCTCCGGACACTCGCCGCACTCACGAAATTCCTTCCCTGCCGGCCACCGGCGTTCAAACTCTTCATGCCGCCGCATGTCCCGTTCAAGCTCCGCCGATTTCCCGCCCTCCAGCAAGGCCGTCGCCGCCCGTCCTTCCTCCTTCTCCCTCGCATCCTCCGCGTCGCCGTATCTGGCCCGCACCGACGGTCGGGCCGGCGTCTGTCGCGCCGCCGCCGCTTCGGGCCTGTCGCTCACGCCGCCGGACCGCCGTCGTCGCGCCCGTTCCTGCGCCGTGACCAACGGTTGCGGCGTCATGCTCGCCGCGAGCGCGTCGCGCTCATTCACGGCGGCCATCACCTGCGCCTGAGACGCGCCCGGCCCCACGCGGCAAAACCGCCCCATTTCCAGCATCTTCCACCGGCCGCCCGCGTCAGCGTCAGGGCGCCACGGTTCCAGTGCTTCCGCGGGCCTGCAGGCGTTCCGTCCCCCATTGCCCGGGTCGGCAGCTACCGGCGATCCGTACCCGGTCACGAACAACACCGCCAACATCAACGAACGGATCATACGACAGGCTCCGACTGCATCCGTCAGTCGTATCGACGTCCCTGGCAGAAACTCACCCGGAAACCACCTTGCCTCGTCTCCATGGATCGAAAATAGGTTCGTCGGTGTGTTGATGTCAACTCAAGACTTCCGCGAACATCCCCGGAATCGTCCCTTCGAGGAAATCACGAGACCATTCGGGAGGTTTCGGGCCCCATAAGCGAAGGCGTCCCGCTCAAGAAGCACGAGGCCGGGAACGAATTCACCACCGGGGGCCCCGATATCGTCAAGTTGACGCGACCGGATCGCGCGCCCTAGAATGTCCGCACGCTTTGGAAGTCCGCGGTGGAGGATACCATGCCGATTCCCAGAACACCGGTTTTGCTGGCGACGTTGGTCTTGCTCTGGACGTTCGCCGGGTCGGGGCAGGCGGCGCGCGGGCAGCCGGGCGGGACGCCGGCCCTCAAGGCGGCGGAGGCAACGCTGGAGCTGACCCGCGCGGAGCGGCGACGGATACAGAAGGGCCTCGCCGCGGCGGGATTCGAACCGGGGCCTGCGGATGGCCTGTTCGGCCGCGGCACACGGGAGGCGATCCGCAAGTGGCAGGCCTCGCGCGGAGCGGCGGCGACGGGTTATCTGGACGCGGACGCGGCGAAGGCGCTGCTGGCAGCGGGGGAGCGATCTGGCGCGCTCGCCACTAAACGCCAGCAGGCACCGGCGGGGAAAGAGTACTCGCCCGCCGCGCGAAGGCTCTCCAGGCTGCTGGGGCGCGAGTTCTCCCCGGCTGCGGTGGACGAGAACGGCTGGACCGACCTGCATTTTTCAGCGCTCCTGAACCTGCCGGAG
>JAPOPM010000264.1 GCA_026712905.1 Deltaproteobacteria bacterium | reverse complement strand
GGAGGCCATGACCAAGACCCGGCTCCTGGACGCCCTGGCCGAATCGACCGGGCTCCAGAAGAAGGACGTGGCCTCGGTGCTGGACGAGCTTGGAGTGGTCATCGAGCGTCACGTCAGGAGACGCGCGGTGGGAACGTTCACACGCTTCCCGGCATGCTGAAGATCAAGGTGGTGCGCAAGCCCGCGACGAAGGCGCGCAAGATGATCTCGCCCTTCACCCGCCAGGAGATCACGGTGGCCGCGAAGCCCGTCTCGCGGGCGGTTAAGGTTCAGCCCCTGAGCGGGCTCAAGCGCATGACGGAGTAGTCGCGGGCTGGCGGCAAGGGAGCACGGTTACCTTGCTGGAGAGAGGGCGCGATGGTTCCCGCTCGCGCACCGTCGCGGCGTACGTGGCCCGGTGCCTGTCGTGGTCGAACACCGTGGATTCCGGGGGCTCTACGAGCCGCCATGGTGCGCTTACAAGTGCCGTCCCTTTTCGGACATTGCATGGCACATGTTGACGTCCGTGGCGGCCATCAGTTGGCGCTGCGTTGGCAGATGCTACCTCCAAACGGCCATGCAAAAAACCACTCCCAAGACAACGGGGTGAATCAATGAAGAGGAAGACCATCGGTGGGGTTGTAGGAGGCGTCGCTGGTGCCGGTATCGCGCGTATTTCGGTGCCGGTATCGGAATCGCCGCGGCTGGAAACGCCATTGCAGGGACCAGCAGACCAACTAGAAGAACTGGCTAGGCGGGGAGTGTGATCGGCAACCAAGTCGGAAAGCGTAGCAAACGTAGGCCGCCCGAACCCAAGCAGGAGAGCGAGACGGCAGGCGGTCTCAAGAATGCCGCGGCGCGCGAGGAGAGGAACGGCAGTTCCCATTTCAAAAACGTCCTCCCAAAGAGGATCCGCAAGAAAGTGACAAAGGTCAACGAGAGCAGCAACATGGACCGTCGGGGGCAGCTACGGCAGCGCTTCAATGGCCAGTTCGGACGCTGGGAGATTGAGTTGCCGATCGACGCAATGGAGCCCGGTGTGGTGTGGCTCATCGTTAAACGAGGTTGGACCATCTGGACGCGTTTCGATGTCGAGGACGACCGGGAGCGGCTCGACTACTACGCCATGCACCGTATGACCGACGACAGCCATGTTCGGATGTACGTCGATGGCGATGACGTCCGCTTGCCGGCCATGTCGGGGGTACGCTATTCCAAAGGGCGCCACCGAGGTGGAGGCGAAAGCCAAGGACTACACGCACAACCGATCGGTAGCGAAGCTGCTGGAGGAGAAGGGCTTCGTCATGACAAACCAAGCCCATGGCAGCGCCATCGTGAACCGCTATCTGCAGACTCACCCGGAAGCACTGGACCACAACGAGCCGCAGAAGACATCGGTGTGGGGGAAACTGAAGGGGATAGTGAGTGGGAGACTTCAAAGGTACGGAAGTGAGAACCGGTAGTCCAGGGTGCTGAGGAGGAAAGCATCCGCAAATTGGGAGCACCTGATGAATGAAACGGGCAACGAGGATGAGTCGACCCTATACAGGATCGAGGGGCTAACAAAGGCAAGTCAGAACCCGGAGGTGCAACGGTATATTCGCAGCGGTTCCTCGCAGTTTTGGGTAGCGGGAATCTTCATGAACGAGTGGGTTCGCCAGCTCGATTTCGAGAAATTGCTGAAGGATGTGTTGTCCGCCTCGGTGGTAGGACGGTTCGCCGGAGGATGGCTACAGAATCTCGATTTCAACATGTTGCCGCCGGATCTGATTCAATATTATCAGAGGGCCGGGGCAGCTTACCGGGATCTTGAAGCGGCAAAGGCGATATGGGAGACGATACCGGGACCGATCAGAATGAGCGGCGTTGAAGCTCTGAGAGAGTTTCATGCTTCCCGCGATTGGAGTCACATCATTCCCCGGAGCTTGGGGGGTGGTGATAGCGCGAGCGAAGGAATCTTTGAGAACGCTTCGTTAAATCGTGCAAGGGGTGATGCGACGATGACCTCGGCCGAGTTGGACTTGGCTCGTTCAGCCTTGAACTCGGAGGCGTTGCGTCTTGCGGTGGAGCAGGCGGCTAAGGTGGCCGTGGCCAGTGGCTTGGTGGCCGCCGTTGTCGAGGGTGTTTTCGCCACCATGGAAGAGGGCCTGGATTGTTTTGACGGGAAGATAACCAAATCGGAGTTCTACACTCGGGTGTTGAAGCGAATGGGTAAGTCAGTTGCGCGCGCCATCGCCATCTCGGGGCTTATCGTAGGCTTGGTGACCGTCTTCCCGGTCCTTCTGCCGGTGCTGAACTTCCTGGCGTTCCCGATGGCGGTTGTCAGCTTCACCCTGCTGGGTGTGAAATTTTACAGCCTCAGTGCGGCATGGTACCAGAGACTGCACCTCGATCCGAGTCTACCGGTAGAGTTACTTCCGGATTGGTTCCTGAATGTGGCTAGAGATGCGACCAAGGGTGCCCCGAATTGGGTCCTGGATAAGACCAAGGATGTCGCCGTCCTGGTTGGGGACGCAGCTAAGCGTGCTCCTGGATTGGCTCGGGATGCTATGGCCTTGGTTTGGGACAAGTCCAGACAAGCTCCTGGACTACTTTGGGAGGCGAGACGAAATGTATTGAAGGACATCAAAGGCGTTTCCGGGTACGTTCCGGAATGGGTCTCGGATAAGTCAAGAGACATTCCTCACGATGTTTCGAGTTGGGCTTCGCAGTGGTTTTGTGAAAAGATTTGGGCGTCGCAAGCGCGAACCGTAGAGAAGACTAAGGCGGCTCCGAGGCTCTGGGGCCGGTAATCCTTCACTCGTACCGTGAGGACCCAGACGGGCAATGGGTGCGGAACGGCGGACATGCGCAGGATCGAGGACGGAGATGCGCTTCGGTGCGCAGAAATTGGATTGAATTCGCTTGCCTTTTGCTTACGGATCTGGTTCGCGAGAATCAGGACGGCCTTGTCGAGCGTTATCCAATTGTCGTTTATTATCATTGGTCTATCGAACCTTCCGATCTTGCGACGGCTGTAGGAATTATCCGTCTACGAACGGTGAGAAGGAGATGCAATGGTAGTTGGGACCTTTCCGTTTGGGCAGCCTATACAGAGCGTGACACAGGCGAAGCGTGGTCCGAAGCGTGTGTTCGTTTTGGGTGTATACGCCAGCGCAGTTCACGCCCGGTGGTGCGACCCCGGGGGCGCACAGAGAGTCCAGGCTCTGGGGGTGGCGTCAGAGCCCTGTATCTTCTGGCGCGGCGAAGGCGTGGAGGAAATCCTGTCGGCAATCGATGTGCCGCCCGAG
>JAPOPM010000263.1 GCA_026712905.1 Deltaproteobacteria bacterium | reverse complement strand
TGTCGTGGGAGTTGCCCGAAGACGACGGCGGACGGGCGGTGACGAAGTTTCAGTACCGGGTCAGCGATGACGGGGAGGATACGTGGTCGGAGTGGATGGACATCGCGGACGGGGCCGACGAGGCGGAGTCCGCGGGGGATGAGACCGGGGTGACGGTGACAGACCTGGAGAACGGTACGGAGCATACGTTCGAGGTTCGTGCGGTGAACGGGAACGGTGCGGGGGAGGCGGTGAAGGGGACGGGGACGCCGTCGTCGGGCACGACGGTGACGGTAGCGGCGGGGGCGAGCGAGTACGGATTCCAGATCGACGACGTCGTGTTCAACCTGATGCGCACCGGGGGCACGGATGAGGCGTTGACGGCGAACGTGACGCTGACTCAGGAGCATTCCTACCTCGGGGAGGCGGACCTCGATCAGACGGTGACGTTCGCGGCGGGGTCTGCCGCGGCGGTGCTTCGGCTCGAGAAGTTCCGGTTCGGCGGTGGCGGAGCGGTGGAGGCGGGGGATCTGACGGCGACGGTGACGACCGGGGACGGCTACGCGGTAGGTACGCCAGGGGAGGCGAGCGCGCGGATGGTCGTGCTGAGCCCCGCGTTGACGGTACGGCTGGATGCCGGGTCGTATCGGTTCGGGGAGGAGGTGACGGATGCGCGGGTGGTCGTGGTGGCGCGGACGGCCGAGGGGCTGCCACTGCCGAACCAAGGGTTTACGGTGGTGCTGTTGTCGAGTGGTGTGAGCGGGGGCGCGGCAAGCGGTACGGATTTCGCACCCGTGTCCGAGAGGGTCGCCATCGCCGCCGCCGACTTCATGGCCGCGGGGAATGAGTGGGAGGCGCGCAAGGAGGTGGCCCTGACGATCGTGGACGATGCGGCGGAGGAGGACGACGAGACATTCAGGGTACACGTGGCGGCGATGCCCGGGCTGCCCGGGCGCATACATTTTGTGCGGGCGAACGGTAGCGCGTGCCCGCAAACCACGGGCGATGCCGCATGCGGGTCGGTGGTGACGATCGTGGACGACGACGAAGTTCCTGCCGCGGTACGGAACCTGGTGCTGACACCCCGGGACCGCGAGGTGGCGCTGTCGTGGGAGTTGCCGTCGGGTGACAGTGGCGGAACGGTGACCAGGCTCCAGTACCGGGCGAGAGAGGAGGGCGCGGTGGCGTGGTCGCCGGACTGGACGGAGGTCCAGGACAGCGAAGACGCCGGGGCCGATCAGGCGGATGAGACCCGCGTGACGGTGGGCGAGCTGGACAACGGGACGGTGCACACGTTCCAGGTGCGTGCGGTGAACGCCAGCGGCGCGGGAGCGGCCGTGAGCGGCACGGCGACGCCGACGTCCGGCACGGCGACCGCGAAGGTCGTTGCACCGGCAAGCTTTGACGTTCCCCAAATGACGAGCGTGGAGGTCGAGACCCGTGCCGCGGGGCAGGTGACGCTCACCACGGGCGACTTGGGCGGCGGCACTATCGAGGTCACGGAGGATGCGGACTCCGACCGGTTGGAGGTCTCGGTGAACAGGGGCCCCCTGAGCGGAGTCGAGCTGACCGTGGAGCTTCCGGAAACGGCGTCGGCGGAGACGGTCCACGTGCAGGTGGCGTTGTCCGATGACGAACGGGCCAGGAATGCCCCGGCCCCATCGGGCAGCGATGCGCCCGAAGACCAGCCGGTGGCGGAAATCAGGGTGCCTTCCGGGACCGTGGTATGCCTGAGTTATGACCCGAACGTGCCCGGAATCCCGATGCTGTATCGCTTCGACGGCACCAACTGGGAAGCGCTCACGATCACGAATCAATATGTGGAGGGTGGGAAGGTGTGCGGTACGGTGAGTGTGACGTCACCATTCGCGGTGTTCTACGCCCAAGATGAAGTGACACGGCCGAACGATACGCTGATGACGTTGACACTCGTGGACCTGAACGGCGACGCCGTTGCCCTCGCCCCGGCTTTCGCCGCATCCACGACGGAATACACCGCGGCCGTCGCCAACGCGGTTTCCCGCGTCACCGTGACGGCGGTCGCCGCCGACGGTACTGCCGAGGTGGGGTATCTGGACAAGGATGACCGAACACTGGCGGACGCGGATACCGCGACGGCGGGCCTCGACGTGGACCTGGCCGTGGGCGAGACCGTCTTCAAGGTGCGGGTGACGGCTCCGGACGGCGCCGCCGAGAGATCCTACTCGGTGACGGTCACGCGACAGGCCGAAGCGCCGGTGGAGCCCGAACCGCCGGAGGAGGAGCGGATGCCGGTGTTGCGGGTAGCCGATGCGCGCGCGGACGAGGGTGCCACGTTGTTGTTCCGGGTGGCCCTGGAGCCGGCGGTGTCCGGGCCGGTGACGGTGGACTGGACCACGCGGGCGGGCACGGCGACTCCAGGAGAGGACTACGTCGAAGCCTCCGGCACCCTGGTGTTCGAGGCGGGAGAGACGGAGAAGACGCTGACGGTGGCGGTGCTGGCGGATGAAGTGATGGAGGGGGCGGAGACCCTGACGCTGGTTCTTTCCAACGCATCGGGAGCGGAGATCGAGGACGGTGAAGCGGCCGGGACGATCCTGGGGAGCGGGACGGTGCAGCGCGCCTGGGTCGGCCGGTTCGGGCGCACGGTGGCGGAGCAGGTGGTGGAGGCGGTGGCGGCACGGATGGCGGCGCCGAGGAACGCAGGGTTGGAAGGCCGGTTTGCAGGCTTGGTCATCGGAGGAGGCGGCCGCGATTCGGAGGCGGACGCGCGGGAGCGCATGGAGTCGCTCGCGTCCTGGTTCCGGGGCGAGGATGTTGTGGAAGGCCGAAAGTCGTCGAGATGGCGCCGGATTACCGAAAGGGACTTGCTGGCGGGGACATCACTGACGCTGACGGGCGGAAAGCAGGGCACGGGTTTCGGTTCCCTGTGGGGCCGGGGCGTGTTGTCCCGCTTCGATGGGGACGACGACGAGATGACGCTGAGTGGGGAGGTCTTGAGCGGGATGCTCGGGGTCGACTGGTGGGGCGAGCGCGGTACGGCAGGCATGCTGCTCGCGCACTCCCGTGGGGAGGGCGATTACCGTTCACCGCAGGGGAACGGCGCGTTGGAGAGCAGCTTGACCGGCTTCTACCCGTACGGGCGTTACGCGTTGAGCGAGCGACTCTCGGTTTGGGGGGTAGCCGGGTATGGGAAGGGCGAGTTGCAGCTTGCGCCCGCGGGGGCGGACACGGCCAAGACGGACATGGATTTGTTCATGGCCGCCGCGGGCGGGCGCGGCGTGGTCTGGATGCCCGCGAGCGGGGGGCCGGAGCTCGCGGTGAAGGCCGATGGGCTGTTGGCCCACACGGGCTCGAACGCGGAGCCGGGAGAACTGGTGGCGGCAAATGCGGCGGTCACTCGGCTCAGGGCAGGCATCGAGGGGACTTGGCGCGTGGGTGAGGCGGAAGGCGGACAACTCGTGCCGAGCCTGGAGGTCGGGGTCCGTTACGATGGCGGCGACGCCGAGACCGGATTCGGTGCCGACATCGGCGCCGGGGTGGCCTGGTCCGATCCGGCACGCGGGCTGGCGGTGGACCTGCGTGGGCGGACGCTCGTGACCCACGAGGACGGGACCTTCCGCGAGTTCGGGATTGCGGGCTCCGTGAGCTGGGATCGAGATCCGTCTTCGGATCTCGGGCCGACGCTCAGCATGCGTCAGACGCTGGGATCCAGGGCCGACGGCGGCATGGATGCACTGCTCTCACGCGGGGCCATCGAGGCGTTGGCCGCCGAAGACAACGGCGCGGACCTGCGCCCCCGGTTCGAGGCGAGACTCGGCTATGGACTTCCCGTGTTCGGCCATCGCTTCACGGGAACGCCGGAGGTCGGGATCGCGCTCTCGGAGACGATGCGCGAATATGGACTCGGCTGGCGGCTTTCGCTGGTAACGCGCTCGGCCGCCGGCTTCGCCTTGAGGCTTGAGGGTACACAGCACGAGCCCGTGAGGGGAGATCGAAGGCCGGAGCACCGGGTCGGGCTCAGACTGAATGCGCACTGGTAGGGGCGCACAGTCCGCCGGCCCGGGCGACTCGGGAGGCAAGCGGGATGGGTGCGTCCTTCGACCATCGGGGGGCCTTACACCCGGACCCACTGTCCTTCGTCCGCCGCGCGCAGCGCGGCGTCGAGCACGCGCTGGGCGGCGAGGCCGTCGGCGAAACTCGGTGTGGCGGACGTGCCGTTGCGAATGGCGTCCACGAAGTCGCGCGTGAGCTTGGCGAAGATGAACTCTCCCTGGGCGCGCTGGGGGTCGGAGTCGTCGAGCCCTTGGGTGTAGCGGTCGGGGATTTCCAACGCCTCGGGTGAGCGCGTGCCGCCGCGGGCGCCCCAGAGCTGGCCGCGCACCCAGCCCTTGACGTTGCGGTCGAAGACGAAGCGCAGCATGCCGGCGTCGCCGTAGACCTCGAGGTTCTGGTAGTTGCTCTTGCGCGCCACCGCGCTCAGGCGGACGCACGCCGAGGCGCCCGCCGCCAGGCGTCCGAGGAGCGTGAAACTGTCCTCCACCGTTACCGGACGCGCCGTGCCGCTCGCGTCGGGCAGCTCCGGGATGAAGGTGTCGGCTTGGCCCCAGACGCTCTCGAACTCGCCGATGAGCCAGCGGATCCGGTCCACCACGTGCACGCCGATGTCGCCCATCACGCCGAAGCCGGCCAGTTCCCGTTGGTGCCGCCAATAGTGGGTCATGCCCGGCGTGGCGCGGTTCTCGCTGAACCAGCGGCTCTCCACGTGGTACACGCGCTCGCCCACGTAACCCCCATCCAGCAGTTCCTTCATGTAGGCCAGCGCCGGGATGTGGCGGTGGTTGAACGCGGTCATGTGCACGCGCCCGGCGGCTTCCGCCCGGGACAGCATGGTCTCCGCCTGGGCGGCGTCCATGGCCAGGGGCTTCTCGCACAGCAGGTGCAGTCCCTGCTCGAGGGCCGCCGCCACCATCTCGGCGTGGAGGTGCGGCGGCGCGACGATGCTGACGGCGTCGAGGTCGGGGTGGGCCAGGAGTTCGCGGTAGTCCGTGTACACGTGGGGCACGCCGAATGCCCTGGCCGTCGCCTCCGCCTTGTCCGGCGTCCGTTGGCAGAAGGCCACCACCTCCGCGTCCTCGGTGGCGCCGTATCCTTGCAGGTGCTGGGTGCCGAAGCCGCCCCCGATGACTCCGATTCTCACGGCGGTCATGAATCCTCCTCCTTGAGATTGGTTGCCTCTCCCTACCCCTGGATTCCCGCTTCCGCGGGAATGACGAGTCGAAGGGGCTCTGTGTCAAAAGTCTTGATACCGCCTGTTCCGCGGGAGGGACGTTCCGAAGTCGTGTTATGAGTTTGGACACTGGGTCCTACCGCGCCCGCGTGCGTGCGGTGGGAACCACCAGGATCGTGAACGCGCCCACCAGGTTGATGGCGCCGAACAGGTAGAACGTGTAGCGCAGTCCGTACATGTCCGCCACGGCGCCAGCCACCAGCGGGAACAACAGCGACAGGGCCGAGCGCCCCACGTCCATGAAGGTCTGGGCCGCGCCCCAGATGTCCCTGGGCGCGTGCTCCAGCCCGGCGGCCTGGATGATGGGTCCCACGGCGAAGAGCGCCATCCCGCCGAGAGACACCACCGGGAGCAGCAACCACCCACCGGGTATCAACGGAATGGAGCCGATGAGCAGGCCTCCGGTGAGAAGCGAGAGGCAAATGGTGACTTTCCGTCCGAAGCGGTCGGAGAGGTGTCCGATGACCGGCGCGAAGATGGTGCCGACGAAGGCGAGACACGCGAGGTAGATACCGACCGTGACGATGTCCTCGTTCAGGTCCCTCGCCAGGTAGAGCGGCAGGAAGGTCGGCACCAGGTTCTCTCCGATGGAGCGAAGCGACGCCACCAGGGTCACGCCCATCAGCGGAAGGTTGGTGAGGATGTCGCCGCGCAGGGCCCGGCCATAGGAAGCGGAGCGGTTGCGCGCCGTGGCGTCGTGCCGCAAAGGCGGCAGCACCGCCCAGAGAAAGAGCGCGATGGCGACGCCCGGCACGAACTGGAACAGGTAGGCGGTGCGCCACGTGATCCAGGTGAGCAGCGCGCCCACGACCAGAGGGGCCACGGCCGCGCCGACGTTCGCCCCCATGGCATGCACTCCAAGGGCGAAACCCATGCGTTCCGGGAACTTCTCGCCGACCACCGCGCGCGCCGGCGCGTGCCACATGAAACCGCCCAACAGGGCCTGGACGCACACCAGGGCGCCGAAGACCCAGAAGGTCGGGGAAAACCCCTGGAGCGAAACGAACAGGGAAGGCCACAGGAGCGACAGCAGCAGGACGCCCCTGCGGTCGCGCAGCAGGTCGGTGGCCAGGCCGCCGATGGTGATGCTCAGGATGTGGGACACCCGTTGCGACGAACGCAACACGCCGATGTCGGTGTAGGAGATGCCGAAGTCGCGCACCACCAGCGGCAGGCACACGTTCATGGTTCCCTGGAATATGTGCGTGACGCCGTGGCCCATGGTCAGCAGCCCGAGCACGCGGCCGCGGGACGGTTCCGGCGCCGCGGTATCCGGCGCGCCCGCCGAAGGGTCGGCGGAGGTGTTCATGGCGTGTTCCCGGCGCGGCTCATGCGCGTCCCCGCGAGGGATGGCGGAGAAGGGAGGGAGTCGAACCCTCCGAGAACCTTACGGCCCTCAGACTGGTTTTGAAGACCAGCGGCACCACCGGGCACCTTCCTTCTCCATTTGCGGGCATCTCCGTATGAGGCTCTTATTTGTTCGCCGCGGGTTGCGCAAGGGCGGGCGGAGTGAACGCCCGCACTTCCGGCAATTCCCCCTCGAACGCCTCGACCTCCACCAGCGCCGTCTGGGAGATGGGACCCTGGGCGAGGCGCGAGGTTCCCTTGTCCAGGGTCAGGACGTTGGGGTTGCCGTGCCGCTCCAATCCGCCGGGAGCCTCGGGGTCGTACCAGGCGCCGGTGGCGAGCACGACGACGTCGGGCGAGATGTTGTCGGTGAAGCGGACGCCGGCCAGACAGGCGCCGCGATCATTGTACACGCGCACCACGCCGCCGTCCTCGATCCCCCTCGCGGCGGCGCTGGCGGGGTGGATCAGCAGCGGTTCACGGCCCTGGACCTTGTTGGCCATGCTCGCCGCTCCCGGATCGTGCTGGCTGTGCAGCCTCGTGGTGGGCTGGTTGGAGATGAGGTGGAGCGGGTAACGCCGGGCCTGCTCCGCCCCCAGCCATTCCCCCGGCTCGATCCACGCCGGATGGCCGGGACAGTCGTCGTAGCCGAAGCCCGCGATGGCTTCCGAGAAGATCTCGATGCGTCCGGACGGGGTCGGCAACGGGTGCGCGGCGGGGTCCTCCCGGAACCGGCCGAACAGCACCTTCTCGTCGCCCTCCGTCGGCAGGGTGATGTGGCCGGCGCTCCAGAACGCATCGAAGGCCGGCAACTCGATGCCCTCGCGGATGAAGGAGCTTCGCAGCCCGTCGTAAAGGTGCCGTAGCCAGTCGCTCTCCAGCCGGCCCTCGGTGAAGCCTTCCTCGAATCCCAAGCATTCGGCAAGTCCGGAGAAGATGTCGTAGTCGTTCCGCGCCTCGCCGACCGGAGGAACGGCCTGGCCCATGGCGAAGACGATGGGGTCGGACGCCTGCCTGCCGATGTCGTTGCGTTCCAGCGGGGTGGTGGCCGGAAGCACGATGTCGGCATGCCGCGCCTGCGCGTTCCACCAAGGCTCGTGGACGATGATCGTCTCGGGAAGCTGCCATGCTTCCACCAGCCGGTTGAGGTCCTGGTGATGATGAAACGGGTTGCCGCCGCACCAGTAGACGAGACGGATGTCGGGATACTCCAGCCGCCGGCCGTTGTAATCGAACGGTTCCCCGGGGTGGAGGAGCATGTCCGCAATGCGCGCCACCGGGATGAAGGCTTTGACCGGGTTCGCGCCTTGCGGCAGCGTGATCCCGCCGATGGACCGCACGGGATTGCCGATGGAGCCGGTGGAGCCGTAGCCGTAGCCGATGCCGCCTCCGGGAAGGCCGATTTGCCCCAGCATGGCGGCCAGAACCGCGGCCGCCCAATAGGGCTGTTCGCCGTGGTCGGCCCGCTGCAGTGACCAGCTCACCGTGATGAGCGTGCGCTTCGCCGCCATGCG
Source organism: Deltaproteobacteria bacterium (assembly GCA_026712905.1). Taxonomy (NCBI): domain Bacteria; kingdom Pseudomonadati; phylum Myxococcota; class Myxococcia; species Deltaproteobacteria bacterium. The sequence continues at coordinate 23,857 of JAPOPM010000263.1, read as the reverse complement.
TCGAGCCAGGTCGCGGATGGCGTTCGCCGGAATACCGCACAGGGCGGCGGCCCATTCCGGGTCCTTGGGGCGCCCGTCCCGTTCGCCCATGAGGTAGGCGCGAAAGGCTTCGAACCCGGTGCAGTACGTCTCCAGGAACGCCTGGTCGTGGAGGCTTTCCCGAACCAGCGTGTGCGCCAGACCCAGCATCAACGCGGTGTCGGTGTTGGGGCGCGGCGCCAGCCATTGCGCCGCGAGGAAGTCCGCGGCGTCGTCCCGCGCCGGGCTGACGTTCACGAACGCGACGCCGTTTTTCTTGCACAGCTCCAGCCAGCCGCGCGTCGTGTGCTTGCCCAGGCCGCCGGCGCTGACCTGGGTGTTCTTGAGCGGGATGCCACCGAAGCTGACCACCAGCTCCGTATCCCTCGCGATCACCGGCCACGAGGTGGCGCCGTCGCGAACGGAGTTCCAGTCGTAGCCGAAGACGTGGGGGATGATGACCTCCCCGGCGGCGTAGCTGTAGGTGTTGACCGACCGGACATAGCCGCCGAGTTGGTTCATGAAGCGGTGAAGCTGGCTCTGGGCGTGATGGAAACGGCCCGCGGAAGCCCAGCCGTAGGAGCCGGCGAAGATAGCCTCGTTCCCGAACGTATCGCGCACGCGCCGCAGCTCCCCGGCCACCAGGTCGAGCGCCTCGTCCCAGCTCACGGGGACGAACGGCTCCGTGCCGCGGCCGCCTCCGTGATGCTCGGGTCCGCGCTCCAGCCAACCTTGCCGCACCATGGGTTGCGCCACCCGGCAGGGGTGGTGCACCACGTCGGGGATCGACCGCCCGATGGGCGAAGGGTCCGGGTCCTCCGCGAACGGGTGCGCGGCCACGATGCGTCCGTCCTGGACCTCGACCTGGTAGGCGCCCCAGTGAAGGGACGTTTGAACGCGCCGGGAGTTCGTATGGCTCATTTCCGGTACTCCTAGTGTGGTGTCTGGTTAATTCGCACAATAATCTGCGGGTCTTTTTCGCCGTCGGCTGCGTTACTCTTCCTCGCGTGGTACCCGCCACTGGGGGGCGACCGCAGGTCGCCCCTACAAGTCATCGCGCCTTGCCGACAACGAAAAATCCTCCGCATATTATTATGCGAATTAACCAGACACCACACTAGTGTGCTGCGCCGCAAGGCGCGGGCCGTGCTCCCCTTCGTCCGACAGCTTTGGAAGATACCCTGAAACAGGGATGCCCTCAAACCAGGGTTGTCTCAAGGCTCCGCTGTGTCAAAACTCCGCTCGGATACGGAACCGTGCTGACGCCCCTTGCCGTCATTCCCGCGGAAGCGGGAATCCATGGGTGGGGAGGGGTGAACGGGCGTATTCCCCGTCTTACCCCGCCGCGGCCGGGTGACTGGTATTTCCCATCGGGCGAGACTACAATCCAGCGCCATGAAGGTGCAGCGGCGGGCCGTGCTGGAGCGGCTACGGAATCACCTCACCGAGAGCGACATCGTGGTGGCGGCCCTGGCGGGCACCACGGCGGATACTTACCAGGTGGTGCACCGCCCGGAGAACCTCTACCTCGTGGGGCTCGGCATGGTCACCCAGGTGAGCCTGGGGCTCGCGCTGACGCTGCCCGAGTCGAAGGTCGTCGCCCTGGACACGGACGGCAGCCTGCTGCTCGGCCCGAGCATCCTGGCGGTGGCGGCCGCGTCCGGCGCGGACAACCTGCGCGTCATCGCCTTCGACAACGAACAGCTCTTCGGCAGCCGCGGCGGCGCTCCCAGCCAGACCGCGGCCGGAGCCGACCTCGGCGCCATGGCCCGAGCCGCCGGCTTTCCGCACGCCGACACGGTCACGGACGACGACGGTGTCGCCGCGGCCCTGGAGCGGCTCTTCTCGATGCCGGGGCCGGCGTTCCTTGCGGCCAAGATCGAGCTGGGGACGAGAGGCGAGGGGCCGAGCATGGACGGGCAGGAGAACAAGTACCGATTGGTGCGGCGCATCGAGGCCATGCGGCAGCGTCCGATCCTGGCGCCGGCGAAACCATGACCGTGCCAAGCACCACCAACGTGAACGGCTCCCGGGGGCGAGCGATCCAGCCGCGCCCTGGCCTCGTCCGTTGGAAGAGAGGCTGACCGCAGGTGAGGGACGACATCGCCGCCGAGGCGCATCGGAGCATCACCGAGGCGGGCATCGACTTCATGGCCTGCATGCCCGACTCGGCGTTTCTCGAACTGTACCAGCGGGTCGAGGCCGACACGGACATCCGCTACATCCAGGTGGCCAACGAGAGCGACGGCGTGGGCATCTGCATGGGCGCCTGGATCGGCGGCGCCCGGCCCGCCCTGCTGATGGAAAACACCGGCTTTGCCTTGTCCTGCTACGCGCTGCTGCGCGGGCCCGCGGCCTTCGGGGTGCCCATGCTGCTGCTCATCAGCTACCGCGGCGGTTTCGGCGATCAGCGCTGGTTCTCGGTTCCCTTCGGCTGGGCCACGGAGCCCTTGCTTCAGAGCCTGCGCATCCAGTACAGCGTCGTAAACGAGCCGGGCGACCTGCGCCACGCCATCGTCGACGCGGTCCATTCCATGAATGCCATGCAGGCGCCCGTCGCGGTCCTGTTTCCGCCGAGGCTCTTTTTCTGATGAAACCCGCGTCCTTCGAGTATCACGATCCCGCGACCCTGGCCGAGGCCACGGACCTGCTTGCCGCACTGGGCGAGGAGGCGCGAGTGCTGGCCGGCGGCCAGAGCCTGGTGCCGCTGATGAACTTCCGTCTGGCCCGGCCCGCGCATCTGGTGGACCTGAACCGCGTGGCCGAGCTGGATTTCCTCTCGGTGGACGGAGGCGAGTTGCGCATCGGCGCCATGACGCGCCAGCGCGCGCTCGAACGTGCGCCGGGAGTGGGCGCCGGCTGGCCGTTGCTGTGCGAGGCCGCCGGATACATCGGCCACGTTCAGATACGCAACCGCGGCACCGTGGGCGGCAGCCTCGCCCACGCCTTCCCCTCCGCGGAGCTGCCCGTGGCCATGGTGACCCTGGGCGCGGACCTCGTGCTGCGGGGCAGCGGCGGCGAGCGCGCCGTGAGCGCGGAGGAGTTTTTTCTCGGCGCCATGGCCACGGTGCTGGAGCCCGGAGAGATGCTGGCGGAGGCGCGGGTGCCGGCGGTGGCCGCGAGAACCGGCGCATCGTTTCAGGAGGTGAGCCGCCGGTACGGCGACTTCGCGCTGGCGGGAGCGGCGGCGCTCGTGACGCTGGACGGGGAAGGAGCGGTGAGCGGTGCGCGCCTGACGCTCACCGGTTCCGCTCCCATCCGCGCCCACGACGCCGAGGCGACGGTGCTGGGAGAGAAGCCGTCGGATGCGCTTTTCCGCGAGGCCGCGCGCCGCGCCGTGGAAGGCGTCGAGCAGGATTCCGACATCCACGCCAGCGCCGACTACCGCCGCCGCGCGTGCGCCGCGTTGGCCCGGCGCGCGCTGGCGCGTGCGGCGCAGCGCGCCGCGGCGTCGGAGCCGGGGTGAGGCGGTCGCATGGCTGAGCCAAGGACGAATGGTTGGACCGGCTGTTGTGGGCGTGAGTTGCAAACCGGGCCGTGTCACGTCTCCGAAATCAGGTCTCCGGAGCCGGAGCTGCCGGGCCACGACGGAAAATCATGAGCAAACGGAAGATCGCATTACGGATCAACGGCGCCGAGCTTAGCGGCGAAGCCGAGCCGCGCAAGCTGCTGAGTGATTTCATTCGCGACGACCTCGGCCTTACCGGCACCCATGTCGGCTGCGAGCACGGCGTGTGCGGCGCCTGCACGGTGCTGCTGAACGGCGACCCCGTGCGCTCCTGCCTCATGTTCGCGGTGCAGGCCGACGGAGCGCGGATCGATACGGTGGAGGGCCTCGCGCCCGACGCGGAGACGCTGCACCCGCTCCAGGAGAAGTTCCAGGAGCGCCACGGGTTGCAGTGCGGGTTCTGCACGCCGGGGATTCTGCTCACCGCGCGGGCATTGCTGCGCGAGAATCCCCACCCCGATGAGACGGAGATCCGCGAGTGGATCAGCGGCAACCTGTGCCGCTGCACGGGGTACCGGAATATCGTGACGGCCATCCGCGAGGCGGCGGAAATGCTCTCGGAACGATAGGCGGGAAGGTCCATGGCGTACATCGGTACCAACGTGAAGCGCAGGGAAGACGTGCCGCTGCTTCGGGGCATCGGCAAGTACGTCGGTGACATCCGCCGGCCGGGCATGGTGCATGCGGCCATCCTGCGCAGCAGCCGCGCCCACGCCCGCCTCGGCGCCATCGACGCGACGGCGGCGCTGGCGCTGCCCGGCGTCGTCGGCGTGCTCACGGCCGCGGACATGCCGGGCCTCAAGACCATCCCCATGCGCACCGGCCAGTTGCCCGGTCTGGAACGCTCGCAGCAGATCCCCATCGCCACCGACCGGGTGCGCTACGTGGGCGAGCCCGTGGCCGTGGTCGTGGCCCAGGACCGCTACGTCGCCGAGGACGCGCTGGAGCTGGTGGAGGTGGCCTACGAGGAGCTTCCGGTGGTGACGGACGCGCGCGCGGGCATGGGACCGGAAGCGCCCCGGCTCCACGACGCGGTGCCGGGAAACGAGCCCGCCGGGTTCCAGGTGGAGACGGGCGACGTGACGCGTGCGCTGGCCGAATGCGACCTCATCGTCGAGCAAGCTTTCGAGACCAATCGTCATGCCGCGGTCCCGCTCGAAACCCGTGGCCTGGTGGCGGAGTACGACGAGAGCCGCGGCATGCTCACGGTGTGGGGCCCCACCAAGATGACCCACACCAACTGGCGCATCCTCTCGGAGCTGAGCGGATTGCCCCAGAGCGCCATCCACTTCATCGAGCCGGCGGTGGGAGGAGGCTTCGGCGCCCGCGGCGAGTTCTACCCCGAGGACTTCCTGATCCCCTTTGCCGCCATGCACTTTAGTTTGCCCGTGTGCTGGATCGAGGATCGCTCGGAGCACCTCAAGGCCACCAACCATTCGCGGCAGCAGTCCTACCGGGTGCGCCTGGGGCTGCGCAAGGACGGCACGGTGGTGGCCATGGACGCGGAGATCCTGTTCGACATGGGTGGTTACACGCGCACCCACGGCGGCGTGCCCATCGTCTCGTCGTCCGCCATGTTGCAGGGGCCGCTGCGCATCCCGAACTATCGCTGCCAGATCCATTGCGTGCTCACCAACAAGACCCCGGTGGGCACCTATCGGAGCCCCGGCCGCTACGAGGCCAACTTCGTGCGCGAACGGCTCGTGGACATGGCGGCCCATCGCCTCGGGCTCGATCCCGCGGAGTTGCGGCGGCGCAACATGATCCGCCCGGAGGAGATGCCCTACGACCTGGGCAGGAACCCGTACCATTACAACGTTTACGACAGCGGCGACCTGCCGGGGCAACTCGAAGCGGCTCTGAGCCACATGGGCTACGAGGATCTGCGACGGCGCTGTGAGGAAGCGCGCGCGGAAGGCCGGGCCATGGGCGTGGGCATCGGCTGCTTCGTGGAGACCAGCGGCATCGGACCGTGGGAATACGCCCGCGTGGAGGTCGGCAACAACGGCGGCGTGGTGCTCTACAGCGGCATCAACTCGGTGGGGCAGGGCATCGCCACCGCCCTGAGCCAGATCGTCGCCGACGAGATGTCCGTCGCCATCGAAGACGTGCGCGTGGTGCACGGCGACACCGCCAAGGTGCCCTACGGTAACGGCAGCAACGCCAGCCGCTCCACGGTCATGGCCGGGAGCGCGGCGGTGGGTGCGTGCCGCAAGGTCAAGGAGAAGCTTCTGCGGCTGGCCGCCGCGGAGCTGGAGATCGACGCCGGCGATCTGGTGCTGGCGGACGGCCGCATCAGCGTCCGGGGCGCGCCGGAACGCAGTCTCGACTTCGCCGCCCTGGCGAGGCTGGCATTGCCCGGACCGGCGCTGGCCCGGGGCTTCATGCCCGGCATCTCGGAGGAGGATTTCTTCGCCACCGACAAGCGGCCGTTCCCCTACGGTGTCCACGTGGTGGTGGTGGAGGTGGACCGCGAGACCGGCACGGTCGAGATCCTCGATTACCTGGTGATGGAGGACGTGGGCCGCAAGGTCAATCCCATGATCGTCGAGGGGCAGATGGCCGGCGGCCTGGCCCAAGGCATCGGCGGCGCGCTGCTGGAGGAGTTCGTCTTTGACGAGGACGGCCAGCCCCAGGCCACGAGCTTCATGGACTATCTGCTGCCCACCGCCATGGACGTGCCCCGCGGGCAGTTCATCTCCACCGAGGACTTTCCGTCGCCGCACAACCCTCTGGGGGTCAAGGGAGCGGGGGAGGGCGGCATCACCGCCGCCGGCGCCGCCCTGGCCAACGCGGTTTCCGACGCCCTCGGCGTGGAGGTGACGCGCCTGCCGCTCAAGCCCGGCTACCTGCTGGAGTTGATGGACGCGGCGGAGCGATCGTCAGCGTAGGTGTGTTTCCCCGCCACACGCCTTTTGGATTCCCGCTTTCCAGACTGTGTCAAAACCCGCGAGGCAAAGACCCTACACAACGTCATTCCCGCGGAAGCGGGAATCCAGGGGCAGTGGAGGGGCACTACAGCGGCGTTTTCCCGCCACACCACCCCTGGATTCCCGCTTCCGCGGGAATGACGTTCCGTTACGGAGGGACACAGTCATGAGCGAGCACCGAATCGCGCCTGACGCCATCGTGGACATGCACGCGCACCTCTACCCCGAGGGGTGTTTCGACGAGGTGCTGAAGGCGCGGCCCGAGTTCGCTCTCGCCGGCTCGGAGCGGGGGCTGTCGCTCACCTGCCGCGGCAGTCACACCATGTCCGCGCCCGTAGGGGAGACGTTGGCCGACCGTCTGCGGACCATGGACGAGGCCGGTGTCGGCGTCGAAGTGCTGTCCATCGGCGCCCTCAATACCGGCTTGGCGGGCGACGGGGACGTGGCCCTGGCGCGTCGGGTGAACGACGGCCTGGCCGAGGCCTGCCGTGAGTACCCGGACCGCTTCCGCTTCGTCGCGGCGCTGCCGTGGAGCCGCGCCACGGACCTCGTGGAGGAGTTGGACCGGGCCATGGGGCTCGGAGCGGTGGGCGCCGGCATCACCACCACCGTGGGCGAGCACACCCTCGACGCCCCCGAGTTGTGCGAGTTCTGGCGCGAGGCCCAGCGGCGCAAGCTGCTCGTGCTGGTGCATCCAACGTTTCCGCTGAACGGTCCCGCCGACGACCGCGGCGAATACCTGGCCGTGGGCTACCTGGGCGAGACCGCCATGGCCGCCACCAAGCTCACCCTGGGCGGCGTGCTCGAAGAGTGCCCCGACGTCCGCGTCGTCTGGTCCCACTGCGGCGGCAGCCTGTGCATGGTGCTGGACCGCATCGACCGCGGCTACCGCCGCTACGAGAAGTGCCTGCGCCCGCCCGGTGAGTACCTGCGCCAAAGCTGCTACTTCGACACCGTCAGCCTGTCCGGCCCCGCACTGGACTGCGCTCGTGACACCTTCGGCGCCAACCGCCTCGTCTACGGCACCGACGAGCCCCACGTGCGCGACGCCAGCCGCGCCGTGCTCGCGGCTCTGCGCGCGCGCCCCTGGCCCGCGGCCGAGCTCGATGCCATCCTCGGCGGCACCGCGCGCGGGCTGCTGGGAGAGGGCTAGTGTGGTGTCTCACAAATACGCTTATGAATATGCGAGGGCATTTTGGTCGTCGGCAAGGCGCGATGACGAGCAGTGGCCGTTACCACGCGAGGAAGACCCCGGGTCAAGGCCCGAGGTGACGTAACGCAGCCGACGGCCAAAAGGACCCGCAGATTCATAAGCGTGTTTGTGAGACACCACACTAGAGTCGGCACGAACCCCCGGAAACCGTCGTTCCCGCGGGACAGGCTGTGTCAAGACTCCCGTGGCAACTACGTAACAGAACGTCATTCCCGCGGAAGCGGAAACCAGGGGTGGCGAGGCGGGGGAACGCCGCTGTAGTGCCCCCCCACCGCCCCTGGATTCCCGCTTCCGCGGGAATGACGATCCCGTAGGGCGATGCCTCACGAGTTTTGACACAGGCGCTTCGGCGAAGATGACGACTCGGGGTGGCGGTGCCGGTCCGTGGCCAACGGGTGTTCTGACACACCCTGTTTCCCCCGGAATCACGACTCGGGGCGTGCTGCGAATTCCGCGCCCCAGCCGAGTCTTGACACAGCCTGTTTCGCGGGAATGACCGTTCGGGACCTCGTGCCCTTTTCTGTCCGAGCCGGGGTTTGAACCAGCGGCTCAGCCGGGGATGACGTTTCTGGCACGCGTGCACGACAGCATTGCCATGCCCACTGTATTGTCGTAAACAGAAATCAGACGGTGGTGGATGCCACATTCATGGAAACGCTTGAGCTACGGCAGCGGTTGGCGGTTGCGGCGAGTTCGCTGCGGAGTTGTCTGGAACAGCAACAGGCGGCGGGGATAGCGTTCATGCCCGTGGGGACAAGCGCCGAAGCGGACCATCCCGGCGGCCCGGCCACAGCCACAGCCGGCGGGCATGTAGCGACAGCCGGCGGCGATGTAGCGACGGCCGCGGACTTGCGGGAGCTTCGCGACGTCCTGGGTGACTGCCAACGCTGCAAGCTGTCGCAGGGGCGCACGCGCATCGTCTACGGAGTGGGTCGAGCGGACGCGGACATCATGTTCATCGGCGAGGGGCCGGGGGAGGACGAGGACCGCGAGGGCGAGCCCTTCGTGGGGCGCGCGGGGCAGTTGCTCACCGACATCATCACCAAGGGTATGAAGCTCCGGCGCGAGGACGTGTACATCGCCAACGTGGTCAAGTGCCGCCCGCCGCGCAATCGCGATCCCGAGCCGGACGAGGTCGCGGCGTGCGAGCCGTTCCTGATCCGGCAGATCGAGCTGGTGCGGCCGCGGGTGATCATCGCGCTGGGAAGGGCGGCGGCGCAGACGCTGCTGCGTTCCACCGAGGCCATCTCGCGCATGCGCGGGCGCTGGCACGACTACCATGGCATCCGGCTGATGCCGACGTTTCATCCGGCGTACCTGTTGCGCAATCCGGGGGAAAAGCGACTTGTCTGGGAAGACATCAAGAGCGTCCTGCGCGAGCTCGGGACGGCGGTCTGACGTGACGCGTTCCCGCTCACTGCCGGGGGTCCGGTTCTGGTGCGCGCTGCTGCTCGTGGCCCTGGGGTTGGGCTCCCTGAGCGCGGGAGGCGCCACGGGCCAAGTCGCTACCGGCTCCCACGTGAACCTCATCGTCATCAACGGCGGCATCAACCCGGCCGTCAACGACTACATCCGCGAAAGCATCCAGCGCGCACACGCGGGCAACGCGCGCGCCCTGATCATCCAGCTCGACACCCCCGGCGGACTGCTGTCCTCCACGCGCTCCATCGTCAAGGAAATGCTCGGCGCGCCGCTGCCCGTGATCGTCTACGTGGCGCCGAGCGGCGCGGGCGCGGGATCGGCCGGGGTCTTCATCACCCTGGCCGCCAACATCGCCGCCATGGCGCCCGGCACCAACATCGGCGCGGCCCACCCGGTGGCGGGCGGGGGACAGGAAGTCAAGGGCGTGATGGGCGAGAAGATCGAGAACTTCACCGCCTCGTTCAGCGAGGCCATCGCCCAGCAGCGCGGCCGCGACACCGAGTTCGCCATCCAGGCGGTGCGCCGGAGCATCTCCATCACCGACAAGGAAGCGCTGGAGAAGCGCGTCATCGACATCATCGCGCAGGACGTGAGCGACCTGCTCAAGCAGGCCCACGGGCGCGAGGTGGACGTCGTCGGCACCAAGCGCACCCTGGACTTCGACGGCGTCTCCGTGCTGCGCTTCGAGATGGGCCTCAAGCTCAAGGTCCTCAACGTCCTGGCGGACCCCAACATCGCCTACCTGCTGATGATGGCCGGGATCCTGGGCCTGTACATGGAGTTCTCCAATCCCGGCGCGCTGTTCCCGGGCATCGCCGGCGGCATCGCGCTGCTGCTGGCGCTGGCGTCCCTGCAGGTGTTGCCCATCAACTACGCCGGGCTGCTGCTCATCGGCCTCGGCCTGTGTCTCCTGGTGGCGGAGGCATTCCTGCCCAGTTTCGGGCTTTTGGGCATCAGTGGAGTGGTGTCCCTGGGGCTGGGCTCGCTGCTGTTGTTCGACGTCGAGGGATCCGACCTCACCGTGGACCCGGGCATTGTGCTGGCGGCGGTGGGCACCCTGAGCGCGGCGGTGCTGGTGGTGACCTTCCTCGTGGTCAAGTCCCAGCGGCGCAAGGCCACCCTGGGCTATGAAGGGCTCGTGGGCGAGGTCGGCGAGGTGCGCGAACGGCTGGACCTGAAGGGCCGGGTTTTCGTGCACGGTGAGGTGTGGAGGGCGGAAGGGGCGGAGCGGTTGGAGCCCGGCGACAGGATCGAGGTCGTCGGTCACGACGGGATGGTACTCAAGGTCAAACGCGCCGTGGAGAGCTGACCGGGGCCGCGCGCCCATGGAGTCGGCCGCGGCCGCGCAGGAGACACGCATGCTGGATTTCGGACCCATAGCGATCGTGCTGATCATCGTGCTCGGGTTGGCCGTCAGCGGCATCAAGATCCTCAAGGAATACGAACGCGGGGTGATCTTCCGGCTGGGCCGGATGGTGGCCTCCCGCGGCCCGGGGCTCATCTACGTGATCCCCTTCATCGAAAAGATGGAACGGATAGAGCTCAGGACCGTGACCATGGACGTCCCCTCGCAGGACGTTATCACGCGCGACAACGTGTCGGTGAAGGTCAACGCGGTGATCTATTTCCGGGTGCTCGACCCCAACCGCGCCATCCGGGAGGTGGCCAACTACCTGTTCGCCACCTCGCAACTGGCCCAGGTGACGCTCCGGAGCATCTGCGGCCAGGCGGAACTGGACCAGCTCCTGTCGGACCGGGAGCGCATCAACGCCGACCTCCAGCGGATCCTCGACGAGCACACGGACCCGTGGGGGATCAAGGTCGTCCTGACCGAGATGAAGCACATCGACCTTCCCGAGGAGATGCAGCGCGCCATGGCCCGGCAGGCCGAGGCCGAGCGCGAGCGGCGCGCCAAGATCATCCTGGCCGACGGCGAGTTCCAGGCCTCCCAGAAACTTCAGGAAGCCGCCGCCGTGATCGCCAAGGAGCCCATGGCCATGCAGCTCCGCTTCCTGCAGACTCTCCAGGAAGTGGCCGGCGACAAGAATTCCACCACCATTTTCCCGGTGCCCATCGACCTGCTGACGCCGTTCCTGAAGAAGGCCTCCGAGGACGACACCTGATCCATGAGGCACGGACTCGGGCGGCCGGGCGGCTTTGACCGGGCCGGCCGCCCGGAGGGGCTGTCCCGGTAACGGCCTTGTAAAGTCCCTACCGTTCGCCCTGAACCCTTCGAAGTCGAAGGGCTCGAACGCACAGTCTCTTGACGCCATGCTGCTGGAAGAACTGGCCTATGATCTTCCCGAGTCGCTGATCTCCGCCTACCCGGCCGAGGACCGCGTGTCCGCGCGCCTCATGGTGGTGGATCGCCGCTCGGGCGCCCTCACCCATTCCCGTTTCGCGGCCCTCGGCGAGTTCCTTTCGCCGGGCGACCTGCTGGTGCTCAACGACTCCAAGGTGATCCCGGCGCGCCTGGAAGGGCGCAAGGACAGCGGCGGACGCGCGACGGTGCTCCTGGTGGAGGCGTTCGACGCGGAGCAGGGGCTCTGGCTCGCTCTCGTGGACGCATCCAAGAAGCCACGGCTCGGGAGCCGCATCGTGTTCTCCGACAAGGTCGAGGCCACCGTGCTCGGCGATCTCGGCGCGGGCCGCTACGGCCTCCGCTTCGAGCACCCCGGCGGGTTCCACGAGATGCTCGAAGAGATCGGCGCGCCGCCCCTGCCGCACTACATCGAACGGCTGCGGTGCGTGGAGGAGAGCGACCGGGAGAGCTACCAGACCGTTTACGCCGCCGCGCCGGGCTCCGTGGCGGCGCCCACCGCCGGACTTCACTTCACACGTGAGTTGTTGGACGAACTGGCCGCCGGCGGTATCGACAACGTGACCGTGACCCTGCACGTGGGCCTGGGCACGTTCCGTCCGGTGCGCGACACCGTGGTGGAGGACCACCGCATGGACGGCGAGTGGTACACGTTGAGCGAGAGCGCGGCCCGGCGTATCCGCCGGGCCACGACGGAAGGAAAGCGCGTCGTGGCGGTGGGCTCCACCAGCACGCGCACACTGGAGAGCGTCGTCGCGCGCAAGGGCGGGGTGGCGGCCGACGCCGGCATCACGCGCCTGTTCATCACCGCCGGCTACCGCTTCCGCGCCATCGACGCCCTCGTCACCAACTTCCACCTGCCGCGCTCCACGCCCCTGGCCATGGTGGCCGCGCTCGCGGGGCTGGATCTGGTGCGCCGCGCCTACGCCGAGGCCGTTGCCGAGGGCTACCGGTTTTACAGCTACGGCGACGCCATGCTGATTCTGTAGAAGCGGCGCGGCCGGCTTTCACGTCCGCTTCATGACACCATGCAATTCACCGTCACTCACACTCACCCCCACGGCCGCGCCCGCACCGGCCTCCTCGAGACCGCCCACGGCGTGGTGGAGACGCCCGCCTTCATGCCCGTCGGCACCCGCGGCACGGTCAAGGCCCTCTCCCCTCGGGACCTCCGGGAGGTGTCGAGCCAGATCATCCTGTGCAACACCTACCACCTGTTCATCCGCCCGGGGGAGGAGCTGATCCGGGACCTGGGCGGGCTGCACGCGTTCATGGGCTGGGACGGGCCGATCCTGACCGACAGTGGCGGCTACCAGGTGTTGAGTTTGGCGGCCATGCGCAAGCTCACCGAGGAGGGGGTGTCGTTCCGTTCCCACCTGGACGGCTCGTCGTACTTTCTGACGCCGGAGAAGGTGGTGGGTATCCAGCAGGCGCTGGGGGTGGACGTGGCCATGGTGCTGGACGAGTGCATCCCGTACCCGGCGAGCCGGGAGTACGTGAAGGCCTCCACCGACCGCACCGTGCGCTGGGCGCGGCGCTCGCTGGAGGCGCCGCGCAATCCGGACTGCGCTCTCTTCGGGATCGTCCAGGGCGGGGTGTTCAAGGACCTGCGCGAGGACTGCGCGGCGCGGCTTGGCGACCTTCCGTTCGACGGCTACGCCGCCGGCGGCATGGGCATCGGCGAAGGGCCGGCGCTGCTGGCGGAGATCGGCGGCTTCACCGCGGCGCGCATGCCCGAGGACCGGCCGCGCTACCTCATGGGCCTCGGCAAGCCCGAAGACTTGATTCACGGGGTCCGCTCCGGCTATGATCTGTTCGATTGCGTTCTGCCGACGAGGAATGCCAGGAACGGCACGTTATACACCGCCACCGGAAAGCTCAGCATCAAGAACGCGGCCTTCGCGCGGGATCCGCGTCCCGTGGACGAAAGCTGCCCGTGCTACGGTTGCCGGCATTTTTCGCGTGCTTATCTTCGCCACCTGTACGTGGCCGGCGAAATCCTTGCGGCCTATCTGAACACGCTGCACAACGTCTGCTATTACCAGCGGTTAATGGCGGAGTTGCGCGGGGCCATTCGGGGCCAAGTGAGTCTGGAGAGCGTCGCGGGCGGCATATGGGAACTGCCCGAGCCCGCGGCGTAGCGGCATGGTCGGCCCGCGTGATGGCCGGCAATCGCATCGTACAAAGAAACTTCGGAGGAGAACATGTGGGACGTAGCCTATGCGCAGGCCGGAGGCGGCCCGAGCACATTCATCAGCATGTTGCCCCTCGTGCTGATCTTCGCGGTCTTCTACTTCCTCCTGATCCGGCCGCAGCAGCGCAAGGCGAAAGATCACCGCAACATGCTGGCGCAACTCAAGCGCAACGACGAGGTCATGACCACGGGCGGGGTGTTCGGCAAGATCCTCGGGATTACCGAAACCGAGATCACGCTGGAAGTGGCGCCCAACGTCAAGATCAAGGTGGGCCGGGGCTATATCGCCCAGCTCTTCAGAGCAGAGAAGACCACCGGGGCCAAGGAAGCCAAGGGCAAGTAGCGGGCGGCGGTTGCGGCGAACTCCGGTTGGGGAAACAAGCATGCGTCAAAGTCTAGCCATTCGTCTGGTCCTGCTGGCGGTCTGCCTGCTGGCGGCCGGGGTGTACCTCTCACCCAGCTTCGTACAGGGTCTGGGGTTCCTGCCCCAGACCGGGATCCGCCTCGGGTTGGACCTTCAGGGCGGGTCGCACCTGGTGCTGGAGGTGGGGGTGGAGAAAGCGGTGGAGAACCGCATGCGCCGGGTGCGCAGCGGTCTCCGCGACGAGTTGCGCGAGCGCAACATCGCCTTCACCGCCATCGAGGTCGGCGCCGCCGGGGAACTCGCCGTCCAGGCCTCGCCCGCCAACATGGATCGCATCCGGGACCTGCTGTCCACCGAGTATCCGGTACTGGAGGTGACCGACTCCGGCACCAGTCCGGAGGGAGCCGAGCTGCGCGCGGTGTTTACCGCGAGGGAGCTGTCCAGCATCCATGACTTCGCGGTGGACCAGACCCTGGAGACCATCCGCAACCGCATCGACCAGTTCGGCGTGACCGAGCCCACCATCCAGCGCCAGGGGCAGCGGGACGTGCTCGTGCAACTGCCGGGAATCCAGGACCCGGAACGGGCCAAGGCGCTCATCGGCAAGACCGCGCTGCTGGAGTTCAAGCTCGTGGACGAGCGCGGGGACGTGGAGCAGGCGGTGCGCTCCGGGCCGCCGCCGGGCCGCGAGGTGCTCTACGGCTATGAGGGCTCGGATTCGTCGGTGCGGCGCGAGAGGGTCCCCTACCTGCTGGAGGCGCGCACCCTGATGACCGGCGAGGCCATCGCGGACGCCAACGTGCGCCGGGGCGACACGCTCGAGGGGCTCTACGTCGAGCTGGCGCTGAACTCCGTGGGCAGCACCGCCTTCGACCGCCTGACCGCGGAGAACGTCGGCCGCCTGCTCGCCATCGTCCTGGACGGCCGGGTCTACTCCGCGCCCCAGATCCGCGAGCGCATCTCCGGCGGGGTGGCCTCCATCACCGGCAGCTTCGATTTCCAGGAGGCGCGGGATCTGGCCATCGTGCTGCGCGCGGGCGCACTGCCGGCGCCGGTGCAGATTCTCGAAGAACGCACGGTCGGGCCGTCGCTGGGGCGGGATTCGGTCCGGCAGGGCATCGTCTCCTTCATCCTCGGCAGCATCCTGGTGCTGGTCTTCATGGTGGCGTACTACCGCGGCGCGGGTCTCTTGGCGGACGTGGCGCTGGTGCTGAACATCTTCTTCATGATGGCGATCCTCGCGGGCTTCGAGGCGGTCCTGACCCTGCCCGGCATCGCCGGCATCATCCTGACCATGGGCATGGCCGTGGACGCCAACGTGCTCATCAACGAGCGAATCCGCGAGGAAGTGCGCAACGGAAAGCCGCCGCGCACGGCCATCGACACGGGCTACGAGCGCGCCATACCGGCCATCCTCGACTCGAACGTGACAACCTTCCTGGCCGGGGTCATCCTGTTCCAGTTCGGCACCGGCCCGGTACGCGGTTTCGCCGTGACCCTGTGCGTGGGCATCCTGACCACCGTGATCTCCGCGGTGTACGGAACCCGCATCTACTACGACTATCGCCTCACCCGGCGGAACCTGGTGCGGCTGTCGGTGTAGCCCGGCGCTGGACACGACGGATTGGACTGAGAAGACCACATGGAAATCATCAAGCCGGGAACCCGGATCCCCTTCCTGGACTATCGCCGTTGGGGTTTCATGCTGTCGTCGGTGCTGATCATCGGCGTGGTGCTGTTGCTGTTCACCAAGGGGCCGAACCTCGGCGTCGACTTCGAAGGCGGCACCATGGTGCACGTGAAGCTGCCCGAAGCGGTCACCATCGGCCAGCTCCGTGACGCGTTGCAGCAGTCGCCGCTTGGGGGAGTGGTGCAGGACTTCGGCGGCGGCGGCACCAACGAGTACCTGATCCGCATGGAGAAGTCGGAGACGGAGATCGGTACCGTGGGCAGGGACGTGCGCGCGGTCCTGGACCGGTCGTTCGGCGCCGGGAAGTATGAAGTGCTGCGGGTGGAATCGGTGGGCCCCAAGGTGGGCGACGATCTGCGGCGCCGGGGCATCCTTTCCGTGATCTTCGCCACCATCATGATGGGGGCGTACATCTGGATCCGCTTCGAGCTGCGCTTCGGGCTGGGCGCCATCGTCGCCCTGATCCATGACGTCCTGATCACCGTGGGAGCGCTGGTGGTGGCCGGGTTCGAGTTCGATCTTCCCATCGTCGCCGCGCTCCTGACCATCGCCGGCTACTCCGTGAACGATACCGTCGTGATCTGCGACCGCATCCGCGAGAACATGCGCAAGAAGCGGCGCGACTCCATGGAGAACATCATCAACACCAGCATCAACGAGACGCTGGGGCGCACCATCCTCACCACCATCACGTCGCTGCTGGTGTTGACGGCCCTGCTGATCCTGGGCGGCGGGGTCATCCGGCCCTTCGCCTACACCCTTTTTGTCGGCTTCCTGGCCGGGCTGTACTCCACCGTTTTCGTGGCCACGCCGATCATCCTGCTGCTGGAGAGAAGCCGCAGGCGATAACGCAAGCCCCTGAAGTTGAAGGACGCCCCCAAGCGCTGGATCCTCAAGGAAGCCGATGAAGCCGCGGCCGCGGCACTTTCCCGAGAACTCAAGCTCCCATCCCTTCTTGCCCGTATCCTGGCGCAGCGCGGCTTCGCCGATGCGGACGGCGCGCGCCGTTTCCTCTCGTCCAGCCTGAACACCGACCTGCCGTCGCCACACCTCCTGGCGGGGATGGAAGACGCCGTCCGCCGCATCGCGCGCGCGTTGCGCGACGGCGAGCGCGTCTGCATCTGGGGCGACTACGACGTCGACGGCACCACCGGCGCCGCTGTGTTGGTGTCGTTCCTGCGCGAGATCGGCGGCGCGCCGCTGTTCTACATCCCGCACCGCATCGACGAGGGCTACGGCATGAGCCGCCAGGGGATCGAGCACCTGCGCTCCCAGGACGTCTCCCTCATCATCACGGTGGACTGCGGCATCTCCAACGCCGACGAAGTGGCCCTGGCCCGGGACCTCGGCATGGACGTGGTCATCGTCGACCACCACCAGTTGCCGGAGCGGCTGCCGGAGGCCGCGGCGGCCATCATCAATCCCCAGCGCCCCGACTGTGCCTTTCCGGACAAGGGCCTGTGCGCGGCGGGGCTGGCCTTCTACCTGGTCATCGGCCTGCGCGCCAACCTGCGGGACGCCGGCTGGTTCGAGCCCGACAACGTGCCCGACATCCGCCGCCACCTGGACATCGTCACCCTCGGCACCATCGCCGACATGGTGCCGCTGCGCGGCGCCAACCGGGTGCTGACGCGCCGGGGGCTGGTGGAGCTGGGCAGCTCGGCCCGCCCCGGCATCGCCGCGCTGAAGGAGGTGGTGGGAGTGGCGCCCGGAGCCGTGGAGGCGGGCACCGTCGCCTTCCAGCTCGGCCCGCGCATCAACGCCGCCGGGCGCATGGACGCGGCGGTCAAGGTGGTGGAGATGCTCACCACCGATTCGCGCGAGACCGCGGACGCCATCGCCCGGGAGCTCGACGCGAACAACCGGGAACGGCGGGAGACAGAGGCGCAGGTGCTGGACGAGGCGCTGGCGCGGATCGAGGACCAAAGGCTACAGGACCGATGGTCCATCGTGGTGGGGAGCCAGGGCTGGCACCCCGGAGTGCTCGGCATCGTGGCCTCGCGCATCGTCGAGCGGTTCCACCGGCCGACCATCGTCATCGGGTTCGAGGGTGAAGAAGGGAAGGGCTCGGGCAGGAGCATCCGCGGGTTCCACATGGTGCAGGCCATGCGGCGGTGCGCGGACCTGCTGCCGCGTTTCGGCGGCCATGAATACGCCGCCGGCCTGAGCATCCGGGAGGAAAACCTCGCGCCCTTCGCCGAGCGTTTCGAAGAGGTGGCCCGGGAGGTGCTCGACGAAGAAGACCTGCTGCCGTATCTCGACGTGGACACGGAAGTGGACTTCGCGCAACTGAGCCTCGGGCTGGTGCGGCAGATGCGGCTCCTGGGCCCCTTCGGAGTGGGGAATCCCGAGCCGGTCTTCCAGACCCGCGATGTCGAGGTCTGCGAGCGCCGGAACTTCAACAGGGTTGCGCGTTTCCGGCTGCGGCACAAGGACCACACGGTGACGGCGGTGGCCTTCGGACCTCCCGGGGACCTCCGCGCGCAAGTGAACGACCACGTGGATATTGCCTATCGCCTCCGGGAGAACGAGTGGCAGGGCACCTCCGCCATGGAACTCCGGCTGCTGGACGTCAAGGGCGTTTGACTTTCACGCCCTTCTCCATTAAAAAGTCACGCAACCATGGGACGTTATGCAGTTGTAAAGACGGGTGGGAAGCAGTACCGGATCGCCGAGGGCGAGTTGGTAAACGTGGAGCGTCTGGGCGGTGATGTCGGCGCCACGGTGACCCTGGACGAGGTGTTGCTGGTCAGCGGCGACGGCGACGAAGAGGCCAGGGTTGGCACGCCGCTGGTGGAGCAGGCCCAGGTGACGGCGGAGATCGTCGAGCAGGGGCTCGACAAGAAGATCATCGTCTTCAAGAAGAAGCGGCGGAAGGGCTACAGCCGCAAGCAGGGCCACCGCCAGATGCACACCACCCTGAGAATCGTCGAAATCCAGGCGTAAGGCGGAAGAACCGATGGCGCACAAGAAATCAGGCGGAAGCTCGCGCAACGGTCGCGACAGTCAGGGACAGAGGCGCGGGGTCAAGCGCTACGGCGGACAGCACGTCAAGGCGGGAAACATCCTGGTGCGCCAACTGGGCACGAAGATCCATCCGGGCAAGAACGTCGGCATGGGGCGCGACTACACGCTGTTCGCCCTGGTCGAGGGCACGGTGGAGTACCAGCGCTGGGGCCGGTCGCGCAAGCGGGTGGCCATCCTTCCCGCCTGAACGCCGCGCCGGCACGAATGCGCCGGCGCCCGGGTATCCTGTCTTCCGACCCTTGAAACATCGCGGCCCCGCCGCGTTCCCATCCATTCCACACTACATTCCACACCCATTTTGTCAGAACCGGTATCGCGGGACGCTCAAGGCGGTTGCGCGGACACACCGAAGACCCACTGAATCATGAAGTTCGTCGACGAGGTCGAGATCACGGTGAAGGCCGGGGACGGCGGCCGCGGCTGCGTCAGCTTTCGCCGTGAGAAGTATGTCCCCAAGGGTGGCCCGGACGGCGGCGATGGCGGCGACGGCGGGCACGTCCGCGTGACGGGGGATGCGCACCTGACCACGCTCCTCGATCTGCGCTACCAGAGGTTGTATCGCGGCAACCGGGGACAGCACGGGCGCGGCAAGGACCAGCACGGCAAGAAGGGCGAGGACCGGGTGATCCGGGTGCCGGTGGGAACCCTGATCCGCGACGCGGCGACGGGCGAGTTGATAGCCGATATCGATACCCCCTCGGGCGAGGCGGTGCTGGCACACGGGGGCAAGGGCGGCAAGGGCAACAGCCGCTTCGCCAGCGCCACGCGGCAGGCGCCGCGGTTCGCGGAGCCGGGTGATCCGGGAGAAGAGCGGGAGCTTCGGCTGGAGTTGCGGCTGCTGGCGGACGTGGGGCTTATCGGGCTGCCCAACGCGGGCAAGTCGACCCTGATCTCGGCCGTCTCCGCGGCGCGTCCCAAGATCGCCGACTATCCCTTCACCACGCTGGTGCCCAACCTGGGCGTGGTGGCCCACGGCGACCTGAGCTTCGTGATGGCGGACATTCCCGGCCTCATCGAGGGCGCCCATCGGGGCGAGGGCCTGGGCCATCGCTTTCTCAAGCACGTGACCCGCACCGGCGTGCTGGTGCACGTGCTCGATGTCTTCCAACTCGGCGAGTGCGATCCCCGGGCGGACTTCGAGACGGTGAACCGCGAGTTGGCGCTGTTCGACGAGGAGCTGTCGCACAAGCCCCAGATCGTGGCGGCGAACAAGGTGGACCTCCTGCCGGACCGGAGCATGGTGGCGGACCTCGAAGCGTTCTTCGGCGGCCGGGGCTACCGCTTCTGCGCCATCTCCGCGGTGACGGGCGAGGGGCTGGCGCGGCTCAAACAGATGATCGTTGAAGACCTTGCCGAAAGACGCGCGGCGTCCGCGGGCAGGGGAAAATCGGCAACGCACCTGGAAGTTCATGGCTGACCTGAGACGCAAATACGTGCACCGCGCCAAGCGGGTGGTGGTGAAGATCGGCAGCCGCATCCTGTCCTCCGAGCGCGGCCTGCACGCGCGCCGCATCGGGCGGCTGGTACGCGAGCTGGCGGCGCTGCACGACCAGGACAAGAAGCTCGTGGTGGTGAGCTCGGGCGCCATCGCCTCGGGCCTGAGCCGGCTGGGACTCGCCAAGCGCCCGCGGGACCTGCCCCAGGAGCAGGCGCTGGCCGCCGTGGGCCAGATCCGGCTCATGGCGCTGTACGAGAACTCCTTCGGCGGTCACGGGAAGCACGTGGCGCAGGTGCTTCTGACCCACGAGGACCTGGCCAACCGCCAGCGCTACCTCAACGCCAAGCACACGCTCAAGACGCTGCTGGACTGGAACATCATCCCCATCGTCAACGAGAACGACACGGTGGCGGTGGACGAGGTGAAGTTCGGCGACAACGACCAGCTCTCGGCCTTGGTAGCCACGCTCATGGAGATGGACCTGCTGGTGATCCTGAGTGACGTGGACGGGGTGTTCGACCGCGATCCCAGGTCGAGTCCGGACGCGCGGATCATTCCGGTGGTGAGCGACCTGGCCGCGGCCAAGAAGGCGGCCCGGGACACCGCGCCGTCCGAGCTGGGCCGCGGAGGCATGTTCTCGAAGCTGTGCGCGGCGGAGCAGGCGAGCCAGGCCGGTATCCCCACCGTCATCGCCAACGGCCGCGAGCGGGAGGTGCTGTTGGGACTCTTCGACGGCAGCCGCGAGTCGGGCACGCTGGTGCTGCCCGAGGAGAACCGCCTCACCAGCCGCAAGCACTGGATCCTCCACAACCTCAAGCCCTCGGGCCAGGTGATGGTGGACAACGGCGCCCTGGCGGCGGTGACGGCCAAGGGCAAGAGTCTGCTGCCCTCGGGGGTGAGAGACATCAAGGGCTCCTTCGGCGCCGGCGCCTGCGTGAGTTGCGTAGACGACAGCGGCCGTGAGTTCGCCCGCGGCCTGGTGAACTACAGCGCCCGGGAGTTGCGGCAGATCAAGGGTTCCCACTCGGGCAAGATCGCGAGTATCCTGGGTTACAAGGCCTACGACGAGATCATCCACCGGGACGATCTCGTGCTATTGTAGAGAGAGGGGAAGGGGAGTCGCCATGGGAGTTGCCGAGGAAGCACGGAACATCGGCCGGCGGGCCAGGGAAGCGGCCAACGCCTTGGCCGACCTTTCCACGGATCTGAAAAACCAGGCCCTTCTCGCCATGGCCGACGGCATCGAGGAGCAACAGGACTTCCTCCGGGTCGAGAACGCCAAGGACCTGGAACAGGCCGAAGGGCAGGGGCTCTCCAAGGCGGTCATCGACCGGCTCACGCTCGATCCCAAGCGGGTGGCGGCCATGGCCGCGGGCATCCGCGACATCGTGGCGTTGCCGGATCCGGTGCGGGAGGTCACGCGCAGGTGGACGCGCCCCAACGGCCTCGAGGTGGGGCGCATGCGCATCCCGCTGGGGGTCATCACCATCATCTACGAGGCCCGGCCCAACGTCACCGCGGACGCCGCCTCCCTGTGCATCAAGTCGGGCAACGCCGTCATCCTCAAGGGCGGCCGCGAGGCGAAGTTCTCGAACCAGGCCATCGGCGAGGTGCTGCGGCGCGCGTGCGCGCGCGTGGGGGCGCCGCAGGATGCGGTGCTGGTGGTGGAGTCCACCGACCGGGCCATGGTCCACGAACTGCTCAAGCTCGAGGAATACGTCGACCTGATCATTCCCCGCGGCGGCGAGGAGCTGATCCGCTTCGTCGCGGCCAACTCCCGCGTGCCCGTGGTCAAGCACTACAAGGGCGTGTGCCACGTCTACGTCGACGACGATGCCGACCTGGACATGGCGGAGCGCATCGTTCTCAACGCCAAGGTGCAGCGCCCGTCCGTGTGCAACGCCATGGAGACCCTGCTGGTGCACGAGGCGGCGGCGCCGCGGTTCTTGCCCGAGGTCCTCGGCGAGCTCCGGGGGAGCGGTGTGGAGATACGCGGCTGCGACAAGACCCGCGCGTTGCTGGACGGCGTGGCGCCGGCCAGCGAGGAGGACTGGCACGAGGAGTACCTGGACCTGGTGCTGGCGGTTCGGGTGGTGGCGAACATGGAGGAAGCCATCGAGCACATCCGCAAGTACGGCTCGGACCACACCGAGACCATCGTCACCGCCGACCGCGCCAAGGCCGAGGCCTTCGTCGCCCGGGTCAACTCCTCGGCCGTCCTGGTGAACGCCTCCACGCGCTTCAACGACGGCGGCGAGCTGGGTCTCGGCGCCGAGATCGGCATCAGCACGAGCAAGATCCACGCCTTCGGCCCCATGGGCCTGGAAGAGCTGACCAGCACCAAGTTCTTCGTCTACGGCGACGGACAGGTGCGCACCTGATTCCATGAGACTCGGCCTGTTCGGCGGCACCTTCGATCCCATCCACTTCGGCCACCTGGGGAGCGCGGAGGAGGTGCGGGACGCGTACGCGCTGGACAAGGTCTGTTTCGTACCCTGCGGCGTCCCGCCGCACCGGAGCACCGAGCCCGGTGCGCCGCCGCACCACCGCCTGGAGATGGTGCGGCTCGCGGTGGCGGACAACCCGGGCCTGTGCGCTTCCGACGTGGAGGTGGTCCGCTCGGGCGCCTCGTTTTCCATTGACACCGTGCGCCACTTCTCGGGAAGGCTGGCGCCGGAGGACGACCTGTACCTGATCCTCGGCCTCGACGCCTTTCTGCTCATCGGTTCCTGGAAGGACTGGCGCGAGCTTCTGGCCCTCACCCACGTCATCGTCACCTCCCGGCCCGGCGCCGGCGATGCGCTTCCCTACGAGCGGATTCCCGTTGTCGTACGGCAGGCGTTTTGCTATGATCCGGTCCGATCCGGCTTCCGGAACGAATTCGGCAAGGAGATCCGGTTCACGCGACTGACGGATCTGTCCGTGTCCGCGTCGGCCATCCGGGAGCTGCTGGGAAAGAGGAAATCGATCCGTTACCTGGTTCCCGAAGAAGTGCAACTCTACGTGGAAAAACACCACCTCTACAGCGAGTCGCCGGAGTGCTAGTGTCCGATAGTCCGACGCGCGACGCCAAAGACAAGGCCCTGCTGCTCTGCGGCCTGGCACTCGACAAGAAGGCCCAGGACCTCGTCTTGCTGGAAGTCGGCGAGCTCACTACCATCGCCGAGTACTTTCTCATCTGTTCCGGTCGTTCCGACCGGCACGTCCAGAGCATCGCCGAAGGCATCAGGGAGGACGGCCGCGTCCAGGGCGTGCGCCCGCTCTCCAGTGAAGGCGTCACCCGGGGCCAATGGGTGCTCATGGACTTCTCCGACGTCCTCGTGCACGTCTTCTACCAGCCCGTGCGCGGCTTCTACGACCTCGACGGCCTCTGGGGCGGCGCCAAGGTGGTGGAGCTGCCCGAGCCCCACGCCACCCTTGCCGCGCAATTCACCAGCGCAGGCGACCCGGCGGACCCCTGGCCGGCCGTGGAAGGCGTCTCGGGTCCGGGCTACTTCGGCAAACCGGTTCGGTAGATCCCTGCGTCACGGAAGACGTGGGAATCGGCGCCGGTGCCGTCGTGTCGCGTGAATGTGGGAAGATTGTGGGGTGGTGATCCCAACGGGACTCGAACCCGTGTTTCTGGCGTGAGAGGCCAGCGTCCTAACCGCTAGACGATGGGACCGTGGCTGAGGAGGTAGGACTCGAACCTACAATCGCCTGATCCAGAGTCAGGTGGCTTACCAATTAGCCG
>JAPOPM010000262.1 GCA_026712905.1 Deltaproteobacteria bacterium | reverse complement strand
GGGAAGAGTCGGTCCTACCTCCGGCAGGTGGTCGCGCGGTGGTCCAAGGAAGGCCGGATCAGGCGCACCGGCCGGGGCATGTACGAGAAGACCTGATCGAACAACAGCCGGACGGGACCGGCGGAACCGCGCGTCGACCCGTCCGTTCGCGCCGGCTGGTTTCAACGGTGATTATTCACTTGACAAAGTATCACACATCATGTAGGCTCAACTCATGTTTGGGTCATTGTCATCTTCCTGCGAACGTTCCGCTACGATCTTATCCACTTCCTTCATGATGCGCTTGCCGAACAAGTGCTCCATGATATCGTGGTCGCCGCGTTTTAGCAGGTCCTTTGGCAACTTCTTCTCATTGGAGGGTTGAGCCATGATGAACCTCGTAGAGTTGATTGACAAGTTCAACTGCGACAAGCAATGCCGCGAGACGTTGGAGCGCATCCGCTGGCCGGGCGGCGTGAAGTGCACCCGTTGCGGAAGCGCCGAACTCCTGGACCTTCCGAATCACAACCGCTGGGAGTGCAAGAAGTGCGACTACCAGTTCAGCGTCACGTCCGGGACCATCATGCACGACTCCCACCTGCCGCTCCGCAAGTGGCTGCTCGCCATCTACCTCATGTGTGAGTCCAAGAAGGGGATCTCGGCGCTGCAAATGAAGCGGACGCTCGGGGTGGCCTACAAGACGGCCTGGTATCTCTGCCATCGCATCCGCGAAGCAATGGGGAACGACCCGCTGGAAGGGCCGACGCTGGTGGGCGTGGTCGAAGTGGACGAAACCTTCGTGGGCGGAAAGGTGAAGGGCAAGGGCCGCGGCTACCGGAAGAACAAGGCCATCGTGGCTGGCGCCATTCAACGCGACGGGCAGGTCCGGCTGGAGCGCATCCCGGACGTGACCCGCAAGACTCTCCACGACTTCATCAACCGGGCCGTCAAGGACGAGGCCGAGGCCATCTACACCGACGAGTTCCAGTCGTACCTGGGGGTTGCCGACGAGAACACGCGGCACAAGACGGTGAACCATTCCGAAGAAGAATGGATTGTGGGCGACGTGCATACCAACAGCATCGAAGGCGTCTGGTCGCTGTTCACGCGGTCCCTGGTGGGAGCGTTCCACAAGATGAGCGTCAAGCACATGGACCGCTATCTTGAGGAACTGGAGTGGCGCTACAACAACCGCAAGAACCCGCACATCTTCCGCGACACGCTGGCCCGGATCATGAATACCAAGCCGCTGGAGTTCCGGGAGCTGGTGGCGTAGGTCCATCAGCATCCCTTCTCGCGTTGCGGCTTTGGTATGGTCGTGCGGCGCTTCTTAATGCGCTTGGCTTCACGATGGAGCCGACCGGGCTCCTTCTTCCCGAATATATGCCACACCCATTCGGCATTTTTCGATTTGTTGGGAAGACCGCCCTTTGTCATCGGATCAAGAAAATCGAAATTGCGGATCTGTGCCCTCACGCTTTTCTCGGGATGAGGCGATGTCAGAGCCAACAGTTCGGAACAGGGCTTGCCACTGGATGATCCATGTCTCATCCTCCAATCCAGGACGAGAATGAGATCGTCAAAGGTCCAGGGATGGCGATCCTTCTGTGTCTCGCTATCGGGGTTTTTCATCGTCGTGCTTCCTCACGCAGTGTGCATCTTGTAGGCTTGCTCAATCTTCTTGAGAATGTCCTTTGTAATTTCCATCTCAAGTTTCTTCAGTCGCGCCTTCATTTCTTTGGTGTAGAGCCTAGATCGAAACTTGTTCGCTATCTTGCTCAACTTGTCACGTAGGGCCATCATTTTGTCAAAGAGCCTTCTCTGCGGCTTATTGGCGGCTTCATACGCCTTATCCCTATCCTCATACTCCTGCCGGAGTCTTTGATATTCTGCGTCCGATTCGAGCGAGTTCCACATGCTCCACTGCCGTGTCGATCTATAGTCATATGGCTTTGTATACCAATCTAGCTCGAATCTTCTCCGGTAGTCCTCTATCTCCTTAAGGAGTCGCTGCTTGTCATTCAGTATGGAAAGCAGGCCCTTATGGGACTGATCCCATTGTTGCCGAACCGCCTGCCATTGTTTTCCAAGCGTTGTTTTCTTTGCCGCATCCTGGGATCGCTTGTCGGCCCACTTGTAAACTTCCTCACTGATGTTCTGAATCCGAATCTCCAACTCCATATCTTCCACCAGCGAGTCGCCAGCGAAAGCAACTGAAACCACCAGTACCGGCACGAGCGCCCAAGCAGCACATTTCACGGGAGCCCCCTACGTGTTATGGGTTGTTGTTAGTCCTCGTCCTCTTTGATCCAAACGGGCTCATCGGCTCTCCGTCCGAAGCCCAAATAGCGCCCATCCTTTGTGGAGAAGACATGCTCGTCCAGACGAGCATCCTTCATGTTGCCTACCTTGGCAAAACCATACAGCCTTGGCAGCCAATCCCACCAAGCCCTTTGGTCGTCACGAGGAGTGCGGGGATAGGGAATGCCCAGTTCATCAAGCATTCGCATGAGTGCTATGCACCTAGCTCGAACCGCCTCGGTGTCCTTCCTTTCCCGATCTTCGATGACGCTCAAGATTTCATCTGCCAATTCACCGAAGCGCCTCTTTTCCCGCCCCTCCTTGGTGAACCTGGGCATCCGCACCTTGACTTGGAATCGCCGAGCAAGAGTGGCACCATACTCCGCAGTAAGGAGCACCGTGAGAAGCGCCGCCGACATGCCCCACCAAGCCCATGCTGACCACTCCGGCCACATCAGTTCCGCCCCCTTCTCGGTCCCATAGGCGCAGACGAAATAGCCAGCCATGCGGACGTACCTCCAGACCATGCCATCCCACTACCCCTTGCACCTCACTTTGTCAAGTGCATAATCACCGTTTCAACGGCGCCGCATACTCACATCGCCGCTGCCCGGGTCTGGGCCGTGGGAAGCGACTCGCTTTTCAACGGCCGGTCGGCTACCTTGAGATGCCGTATTCCACAATGGCTGCAATCAACGGAAGGAGACACACGGGATGGCGGCAACCGCAAATCGCAGGAACACGGCGCTCAAGGAGGCCATGACCAAGACACAGCTTCTGAACGAGCTGTCCGAATTGAATTGACCGGGCTCCAGAAGAAGGATGTGGCCTCGGTGCTGGACGAGCTTGGAGTTGTCATCGAGCGTCACGTCAGGAAACGCGCGGTGGGAACGTTCACGCTTCCCGGCCTGCTGAAGATCAAGGCGGTGCGCAAGCCCGCGACAAAGGCGCGCAAGATGACCTCGCCTTTCACCGGGCAGGAGATCACGGTGGCCGCGAAGCCCGCCTCGCGGGCGGTGAAGGTTCAGCCGTTGGCCGGGCTCAAGCGCATGACGGAGTAGGCCGGGGACCGGCGGGAGGGGAGCACGGGTGCGCTTTTTGGAAAGGTGGGGGGGGCGGGTCGTGGAAGCGCCGGCGGGTCGGGGCGGGGGCCTTCAGGGAAGCTTGCAGGGAGGCCCGCGATGAACAAGGCGGGCAT
>JAPOPM010000261.1 GCA_026712905.1 Deltaproteobacteria bacterium | reverse complement strand
TCTTCCACGGACGTCTTGGCCACAAGCGCCAATTCCGCCCCCAACGGTTCGAGGCGAATTTCTCTGCGCCAGACGATCTCGTGCACGATCCGAAGCCGCTCGGCCAATGCGCGACCGGCCAGTCGCTGTACTATCCGGTCTTCTTTCGACGCGTCGAGAAGGTCGCCAGTTATTTCGTGAAGCCACGGATCCATCAGATCTCGCCTCAGTTGCTCCGGCAGTGCGAGCCAACCTGGATAGAGTTTCCTGTTGTACGCCCACGTAGCAACTAGGGCGTCAACTGTGTCGTCGGCGAGTTCACCATCCTCGTCGCTTGGCAGTCCCGCGGGAACCCGCGGTGCTCGCCAGATCGTTCTGTCCACCGGCTCAAGGTGGGCCGGAACACTGAAGCCGGGCTGCGCCAACGCCTTGGGCCATTCTTCGGGCGGATACGGTTCACCCGATTCCAACGTCCTTAGGAGCCATTCCATCGCAAACCGGTGCTCCATCCGCTGCCGCCGCCACTCCTCGTGGTTGGGGTGGCCAGCCAGATCAATGGGAACGACACCCCGTTCCTCCATCTCATTCCGACCGCCCGGCGTGAGGTCCAGCCAGCCCGCCAAGTAGATTTTCGGGGCTGACGTTCCCAGTTCCTCCCGGACCCACTCCGACCAGCGAAGGAAGTTCGGATCGTCTCCAGAAAAACCGAGCAGCAGGAACAGGGTCTCCATCAACGCCTGCCGAGCCGTGTTGACGAAGGCTGCAAACCTCTTTGGGTATTCGCCGTAGTCTTGCTCCGTCGCGATGAGGGGAAAGTGGGCCGGCAGCGATCCGTGGAGCTTGACGATACGGGGACGCGATGCCAGCGGCAACTCGTCGACGGCACGCACGACCTCGTACGTCGGCGACACCGTCAACTCGCGCGTTCGCTCGAGCAGCGTATCCCAGTTGGTCGTGAAAACGTCCACCCAAGGCAACTTGAGGAGCCGGCGATGCAGGTCCCCCGGTTCCATGTCTTCGTCGCGGATCTGGTCGCGCAGGAAGCCGTGCAGCGCCACCCTTCCGAACTCGTCGCTGTACCGTTGCGCCGTGCCCAATGCGTCCAGCGCAGAGCCGTCCACGTTCCCGCCAGTGTCCGCCGGGGCCGGTTTCAGTTCGCCACGCATGGCGTTCGCTACGTCCGCCCAATCCGGCGGAGTTTCGGCTCCGGGCGCCTTCATCTCCGCGTTTCGGCTGAAACCGCTTCCCAACATCACGGAGGCGCCGCCGGCGCTTCGGCGCCAGAGCGCCTCCCTCACGGGGCGGATTCGAATCTGGTCGGGAAAGTCCAAGGGTCTCTTTGGTCAAGTCACTGGTCGAACTGGATCAGGAGCGATCAGCCGCCCCATGGCCAGTCCGAACGGGGCCGCGTTTCTGTCACCTCTCTTGGGCACTTAGTTTTCAATTGCAACTCGCCCTTGACGACCCGCTACCACCTTTCGTGCGATCTGATCAACCAAGCATCGCTCGATAGGGCCCGGTGTATCGAGCCCTTCCGCCGAACATGAGAGCCGATTGGTGACGAGGGTCGGCAACCGAGTGGACCGCCCCAAGTGGGCGTAGCGAGCTATGGTCTGAACCTGCGTGTGGTGCAACAGATTGCCGATCATCGGAAGCTCTTCCCGAGCCACGAGGAGCTTCCGTCACACTACGGTGGCAGAGAGGGCGCACTCCAGGTCTCGGACGACGGGTGACCGTCGGATTCTTCGAAGCTAAGCGTTTCGCCAACTCGCCAACGGCGACATCCGGGCGAGAAGGGGCGGACGCAAATAGTCATGAACAGATCGGCAAGTACTCGGTGCTTCCCGGGGTGTTCCCACGAACACGGAGAGTGAGGAAGAACTGTCGGGGGCACCCATCAAGCATCAAGCGTCAACCCTCATCCGCCTCACCGTCCAGTCCGAGCGTCTCGTCCTGCAGGCTCCTGGCGTGTTCCACCGCCGTTTCGAAGTCTTCCAGCTTGTCGAGTTCCACCAGTTCCTGGCGCTTGAGATAAGCAAGCACGTGAACACCCCGGAAGGTCGTCTTGAACAACTCGATCAGTTCAGGCGTCAGGCGGCTTTCGTCAAGGTCGAATCCTTGGGTAGCGGCGCGCGCTGCGGCCTCGCGCACGAACGCGCCGGGCATCATGTCGAGGCGCTCGGCGGCCTGGGTCACGGCTCGCCACTCGTCGCTGGAGAAGCGGATCGAGTGCGGGTATGTCCTGACAGCCATCGATTTT
>JAPOPM010000260.1 GCA_026712905.1 Deltaproteobacteria bacterium | reverse complement strand
GACAGGAACAGCCGGTTCTGGATTGTCCGGGTCCGGGTGTCCCCGAGCGCGCCGAAAGTCGCGCCCCAGACGCTTCGGCTTTCTTCGATCCGCGAAACCTCCGCCACGGACAGGAAGCCGTCGCGCTCTTGCCGCCATCGCAGGCCGAACTGACGCCATGGCGCCCGGCTCGACATCCGCCCGCTGCTGACCGCGGCGAACGGGCGCAGGCCGCGGCCCTGTATCTGCAACGCCACCGCGTTTCCGGCGTGGGCAAAGAAGGGGGCGGCGGCAACGGCACCGGCGGTTTCGACCGTGCTCCATTCCCTCCACGCGGACCGTTCACAGCCCTCGCACAGGCTGTGGCGCAAGCGCCAGCGGCCAAGCCTGCCGGCGGAGAAATCCATCCCGACAGCGTGAAGCTCACCGGGGCTCCGGCCAGGCTCGGCGAATGAGCCATGGGTATCGAAGCGGGCCTCCAGGTGGCCGCCTGCCTGCGCCAGCATTTCCCCGGCGGCGCGGCCCAGCGCCGGAGGCCCTCCGGCCTCGACGGCGACGGCATCGAACAGGCTCGTGTTGTAGTACGCCTTGCCCACCCCGCCCACCGCGACCTGTACGCCTTGCAGCCGTTCGCCCACCTGCGCGAGGGCGGGGGACAGGGTGATGCGGACGTCTCGGAGCAGCGGCGTCCGCGCCGTTCCGGCCACCGAGAACGGCAACGCTACCGTCCCCTGCATCGCCACCGCCCGTCCCAGGTTCAACCGTCCCCATCCGTAGACGGCGTCCGGCTCGTTGGGATTGTCCACCCGGCTCCCGAGCGGGTCCGCCGAGTAGAGCAGCACCGCCTGCACCACTGACATCGGCATGCCGGGCAGCCGGCTCTTGAGCACCGCCAACGCGCCGCTCACCATCGGGGCGGCGAAAGAGGTGCCCGTGAGCGCCTCGTTGGGGCCGACCCTGAGACCCTCCCCGGGCGCGAACAGGCACCAGTTTCGCGCCTCGCCGCATCCGTTGGAGAACCTCGCGATCCTGCCGTGCCTGTCCAGCGCGCCGACCACCAGCCATTTTCCGAGCAGTCTGGACTCGAACAGCGGCGCCACCATCCATCCTCCGATGGAATCGTAGTCCGCGCAGTCCTCGCTCCCGCATTCCGTTCCCCACATCTCTTTGAAAGAGACCGCAGGGCCGCGCTCGTCGTCCCCCCGCAGCCAACTGAAGTTCTCCATGAACTCCTGGGCGGTGAACGCCAGGTCGCCCAGCCGGCAGCCGTCCTCGCCGATGAAGTTCTTTCCGCACATGTGAACGGTGTTGTTGATGGAGTTCCAGCTTTCGTTGCCGGCTGCCCAGACCACCACCATGTCCCTGTCGTCGAGCGTTCTCGCGGCCCTGGCAAACTCTCCTGCGTTCCCCGTGAGGAAGCGGCCGACCAGATCCAGGTTGAGAAGCGGCCGGAACAGCGGCTTGCCCACGGTCAGCCACACGCCGTCCCGGCCGGCGTACCTCCCGTAGTAATGCTGCGTTATCCCGATGCTGAAGTTGAGCACTTGCGCCCGGTTGGCG